>CAVFRF010000059.1:0-12139 GCA_963624975.1 Bacteroidaceae bacterium | reverse complement strand
GGCGCACCGTGCCCTGGGCCGCCTCGGACACGTCGAATGCGACGGACCAGTCGGGCACGGGCTCGACCACGAGCGACAGCTCCATGGTGTCGCCCTCGGGGTTGGCGGCTGTGGCCACGCGCAGGGTGGCGGCATAGGTGCCGGCCTTGAGGCCCGCGACGGGGCTGACGCTCACCTTGCAGGACGCGCCGGGCTCGAGCGAGCCGGACTCGACCGTGGCCGAGAAGGCGGATGCCCCCTCGCCCTCGAGGGTCGCGGAGATGCCGGTCTCGGCAAGGTTGCCCTCGTTTGTGAGCGTGGCCTCGACCGCACCGCCGTCGGAGTAGCCCTCCACGAGGTCGGCGAAGCCGCCCTCGGGCTGCATGTCGGAAAGCTCGAGCACGCGGTTCGCGAGCTCGCACGCCGCGATCTTGACGCTGGTGGCCTCGCCTGCCACGTGGTCGGAGTCGGCCGCGAAGCGCACGAGGTAGGTGCCCTCGGCGAGCCCCTCCGCAGAGGTCTGTCCGGCCGCGACGGGAGTCCACGCATCGGCGCCCTCCGCCTTCCACTCCATTGCGGAGGTCAGGTTCCAGATGGCACCGTCGGAGAGGGTCTCTACCGACACGTCGGTGCGGGCGATGCCCCTGGGCGCCGTCTGGGCGGCGGGCTTGATCTCGAACGTGGCGGTCGCGGAGCCGGACAGGTTGCCGCTGCGTCCTGCCGATACCGTCACGGTCGCGGTGCCTGCGTGCACGTTGCCGGAGTAGGCGACCGTGTAGTCGCCGGCGGGCAAGACCGTCTCGCCGAGCTTGACCTCGACGGCGGGCTCGATGGCCGCGCCGGTGTAGGTCTGCGACTCGATGGGCGACACGGTGCACGTCGCGAGCGGGGCCGCGGCGATCTCGAAGGTGCCCTTGATGGTGCCGGAGTAGTTGCCCTTGCCGGTCACGGTGTAGGTGCCGGTGCCGGCCTCCGTGTTGTTCGCGAACGCCACGTCGTAGTCGGTGCCGGCCACGAGCGCGGTGCCGGCGGCCGTCTTCACGGACACGGCGGGTTCGACCGCCGATCCCGTGTAGGTCGCGGCTGCCACGGTGGCGACGGCTCCGTCGAGCGGCTGCGCCACGATATTGAACTTGATGTCGGCCGCGCCCTCGAAGGACAGCCCCGCCTTGGCCTCGACGGTCACGATGGCGGTGCCCACGGCCACGTTGTCGCTGTAGTTGATCTTGAAGTTGTCGGCCGAGATCTCGGTGCCGCCGACGCGGGCGACGACCTCGGGTTCTATGGCCGATCCCGTCCACACTTGGTCGGCGATCGCGTCGAACTCGCAGGCCTTGGAAATGTCGGTCTTCTGGATCTCGAAGGTGGTCTTGCAGCTACCGGCGAAGCCGGAGCCCTCCTTGGCGGTGACCGTGAGGGTCGCCGTGCCCACCAGCGTATTGCTCGAATAGGACACGTCGTAGGCCGACGGATCGATGGCCACGTCGCCGATGCTCACGCTCGGGGCGGGGCACACGGGCGAGCCAGTGTAGTACTGGGCCGCCACGGGCGCGATAGTCGCCTTCGAGAGGTCGCCTTGGACGATCTGGAACTTCACGTCCTTGGTTCCGGTATAGCCCTTCGAGGCCGCGCCGGAGATGTTCGCGGTGGCCTCGCCGACCTTCACGTTGTTGGAGTACTCGACGGTATAGTCGGTGCCAACCGCAAGTTCCTTACCACCCAGAGTTACCTTGAGCGAGGGCTCGAGAGCCTTGCCCACGTAGGACTGGTAGGCCACGTCCTCGACGACAGCCCCGGCGATATCGGTGCCTGTGATGTCGAACTCCACGGTCTTCGAGCCCACGTAGGAGCCCTTGCCCGCGATGGTCACGGTGCCGGTGCCGGCGTCCTTGTTCTCGCCATAGGACACGGTGTAGTCCTTGTCCTTCACGAGCGCGGTGCCGCCGGCCGTGAGAGTCACGCTCACATCGGGCTGGATGGCATCGCCGGTCCACGTCTGGTCCGCGATGGGCGCGACTGTGCACTTGCCGGCCACGTCGACGGCGTTCTCCCACGCGAGGGTCGGGTACCACGAGGCCTGGGCGTCGAACTTGCCAGCGCCCGCATCCAGCTGGGTCGCGAACTCTTCGCCCTTCATGTCCTCGTCGTAGCACCTGGTGGCCATGGTGTCGTCAACGCCAAGCGTGCTCACATAGTAGCAGTTGGTGATGACCCTGCTGCTATTTATCCATCCGTTGATGGAACCCTTCCAATACTGGCTGTTGCTCGAGGTAACCGTGCCGAGAACATAGCAGTTGGAAACCTCGCCGCGACCGTTGCCGACGATGCCGCCAACGTAGTTCTTGCCAACGACCTTGCCGGTGCTGTAGCAGTACGAGATATCGCACTTGGCGGAAGCGTTTCCGGCAATGCCACCGCAATAACTGTTGCCAGTCGTCGTGACGTTGCCCTTGGCGAAGCAAGAATCAATCGAGCCGCCCTCGGCGCAGCCAACGATGTCTCCGACATTGCTGCCCGTGGCGCTAACGGTCACGTAGCTGCCCAGGTTCTGAAGCGTTGTGTCGAATGCATATCCGACGATGCCAGCCACATAGTCCTTGCCGGACACGGTGCCGGCGACCGTGAGGTCGTGCACGGAGCCGCCATCCATATAGCCGATGAGGGCCTGATAGCTTCCGGTTCCGGTGATGGCAAGCCCCGTGATCGCATGACCCTGGCCGTCGAGGATGCCCGCGAACGGCTTTGTGCTGGTGCCCATGGGTGTCCAGCTTGAGATGCTGGAAAGGTCGATGTCGGCAGTGAGCTGCACGGTGATGCCCGCGCAGTCGTTGCCGGCGTTCACCAGATCGGCGAGCGCCTTAAGCTCGTCGGCGTTCGACACGGTCTTGGCCGTCGTGGTGACCTTCGCGGCGGACGACTTGGCGGAAGAGGCCGCCACGCCGTCGATGACGTTGGACACCTCGCACCAATACCAGCCGTCGCCGAGCGTCTCGACACTGGCGGTGCACTCTGCAGAGGTGGCGCCAGCGATTGCCGTGCCGGCAACGGAGCCGGCAGCCGGGTCGGAATCGCTCCAGTACCACTGGTATGCCAGGTCGCCCTTCACGCCGGTCTCGACAAGGGATGCCGCAACGGAGAGCTTCGCGCTATCGGACATCTGCTGGCGTGTCTGTCCGGAAACGGGCTGCGTGGCGATGCTCACGGCGGCGGGGGCCTCCGCGGTTACCGACACCTTGGCCACGCCGGTCGCGTGCTCCAGGCTCTGCCCGTCGAAGGCGTTGGTCACGACGCAGCGGTAGCTGGCCACGCCGGCCTCGGCGGTCGAGGGCTTGTAGGCGGACTCGATGGCACCATCAACGTCGGACCAGGTGCCATTCTCGCCGAGCTTCTGCCACTTGTAGGTCAGCGTGCCGCCGGCACCCTTCATGGGAGCTGCGGGAGCCGCCGCGCCCACGCTAAGCGCAGCCTCGGCGCCCTTGGCGACCGACACGTCGACAGGCTGCGAGGAAATCACGGCTGCACCGAAGAAGTCGGCACCGGTGAGCACCGGCGAACCGCCGTCGGCATTGGCCTCGAAGCCGTATCCCGACAGCGCACCCAGCACGTCCGCGCCGGCCAGATCGCTAGCAGTGGCCTTCGTTGCACCCGTAGAGTCGGAGCCTCCGCAGGTGTCCAGATAGTAGCAGTCGTTGCCCCTGATGTTGGTGGCGCAAACCAGCGCATATGCGGTGCCGGAGGTGTTCTTCACCGTGCCGGAGTTGTAGCATCCAGAAAGGTTGTTGCCCAAGGCGGCCTTGGTGGTGTACCCAGAAAGTCCGCCAGCATAGCCAGCGCCGGTAACGGAGCCGGTGTTGTAGCAGCCCTCGAACGACTCGGGTTCGTAACCGCAGATGCCGCCGGCGCCGAACTTGGCGCTCGAAATCGTTCCGGCATTGAGGCAGTTAACGAAGCTGCCGCCCTTGCCCGAGATGCCTCCGACGCTTCCGGACGAAGAGCTGGTGGCCTTGACGTTGGCCTTGTTCACGACGTTGGCGAACGTGCATCCAACCGCCGTTCCGCACACTCCGCCAACGTAAGCGGAGCGCATATCGACCGACGAGTACTGCGAATAATTCCTGTCCACATCGATGCTGCCCTCGACCACCAGGTCGCTGAACGCCGCATCTTGCGCGTATCCGAACAGTCCGCTGTAGACGGCATAGTCGCGTATTCCGTTGGCTTTGCCGATGTAGAGGCCGGACACGGTATGGCCGTTGCCGTGGAACGTGCCCTTGAACGAGCTGGTGCTATAGGCTCCGATGGACATCCACGAAGCCTTGTCGACGCCATAGGATCCGGACATGTCGATGTCGGACATCAGCTCGATGGTCTTGCCCTCGTAGCTGATTCCGGAGTTCACGGCCTCGGCCAGTCCTTCGAGGTCGGAGAGGTTGTTGACCTTCACGACATCCACGCTGCCGGTGATGGCGAAGCTAGCCGTCACCGAACCCACGTTGGAACCGCTGGCGCAGACCATGGCCTGAGCCATGCCGGCTTCCACGTTGTTGGAGTAGGACACCGTGTAGTTGGACGGATCCACCACGTTGCCTGTCTTGTCGCGCACCACCACCGCAGGCTCGACCGGCAGCCCGGTAGCAGCCTGGTCGGCAATGGGATCGACGGTCCAGTCGGAAGAGACCGATGCGCCCTTCTCCCACAGCAGGTACGGGTACTCGCCATCGACGCCGCCGAAAGCCACGCTTCCAACGGAATTGAGCGTCTCTGCGAACTTAGCGGTAGTCATATCCTCTTCGGCCATCTGAGTGGCGCCGCAGTAGTCCTTGTAGGCGTTCTTCTTATACAGGTAATACGAGTTGCGCGACTCGGATCTGTCGCCGCTCACGATGCCGTTGTAGGTCATCGAAGAATTGAAATCGTACGTGCCGACGTTGTAGCAAGAGTAGATCTTGGCGCAAGCGGCGGCGATGGTGCCGCAGAACTTGTAGCCCCTCACATATCCCGCGTTATAGCAGCTGATAACACGACAGTCGTTGGAACTGCTGCAGTAGGCGAGAATGCCACCCGTGTACTCTCCGTTCGACGTGTAGGCCTGATAGTAGGAATCGATGCTGCCCTTGTTGTAGCATCCGCGGATGACGATGTCGCCAACAGCATATGCCACGATGCCAGCATGGCATTGCGGAGCCTGCTTGCCGCTGGAGGTGATGTTGCTGCACCTAACGTCCACGCTCGATCCTACGTTCTCGATCGTGCAGGAGCCGCCGGTGCATGCGGCTACGCCGGAGATTCGGCTATGGCCGTAGGCATATCCGCTCACCGTGAAGTCGCGCAGCGTCGCATCCTCTATGAAGCCGAACAAGCCCAGCGTGTACTGCTTCTGTGCGCTGATGTACATGTTCTGGATGGCATGCCCGTTGCCCTCGAAGGTGCCCCTGAACACGGTGGCCCTTTGCGAGAATGCGGTGGTACCCGGGCTAGCGGTGGAATACTCGTAGCCGCTGCGCATGTGGCCGATGGGCGTCCAGCTTCCAACGCCTTCTCCGCAAACGCTGGAGAGATCGATGTCGGCGGACAGCGTTACGAGGACTCCATCGAAGTCGTAATCGTTGTTGACAGCGTTGGCGAAGTCGACGAACTCCTGCACGTTGGAGATGTCGATCGTGTCCGACACGCTAACGGCGGCAACATCGCTGGCTGCGCTGGCGGTCTTGGTGCCCTCGAGCGTGTTGGTTGCCACGCAGTAGTAGTACCTGGTGCCGGGAGCGCCGGTCGACGGGCTGTAGTAGAACTTCGTAGCGCCATCGATTGCCATGTCGCTAGACGGATCGGCAACACTGCTTGCAGCCTCGTACCACTGATAGGCGATGTCACCCACGCCCTCGACTCCCTGCTGCACGGCGACGGTCAGCTCGGCATCGCTGGCGTAGTCCACGGTCAAGGACTGCGGCTGCGACAGGAATGTCGGCTCCGACGCAGGCGCATCGGTGGTAACGCACAGCGTCGCCACATCGGAGTCGGCATACGACTTTCCGCTGGCATCGAACGCGCGGCAGAAGTAGTAGCTGGTGCCGGCTTCGGTGCTAGACGGCGTATAGGTGTCGGACTTGGCGTTCTCGATCGCCGTAGCGCCTGCCGTGGTGGCCAGGTCGTTGACGTACCACTGGTAGGTGATGGTTCCCGAAGCACCGTCGGCGTTGCTCGCGGCAACCTTGAACGAGGGAACCTCGCCGCCCTTGGCCACCGTGATGTCCTGCGGCTGCAGGGTGAACACCGGAGGCGCGGGGTTCCTGTGGTTCTCCCACGCGAGCACCGGGTAGGCGCTGTCCGCTGCCTCGAATGCATCGCCGAGCTGCGTCGCGAATGCAGATGCCTTCATCTGCGATTCGGCCATGGCCGTGCCGCAAGTGGTTCCGATGGCAGAGCCATCGAGGTAGAAGCAGTCCTCGGTGCAGTCAGCGTTCTGCGAGCCTAGTGCGGTTATCGCACTTGCGGTGGCAGAGCCGCCCACGGTTCCAACGTTGAAGCAGTTCTTCACGCTGCCGACCACCTGAGACTGCGCGATGTTCTTGCAGAATCCGGTAGCGATGCCCGCGGACACGCTGGTGCCCTCGATGGTGCCGGCGTTGTAGCAGTTGGAGATGAAGATCTTGAAGTTGCCGTACTCTTTGTTCACGCCTGTGTCGCCGTAGATGCCTCCGGCATTGGTGCCGGCAATCGAACCCTTGTTATAGCAAGAGTCGATGGTCACGCCAACTTCGTAGGTACCATAGATCTGCACCTTGGACACGATGCCGGCATTGTCCTTGCTGCTGCCGGCTTGGATGTCTACCTCGTTGCCCACGTTGTAGATCGTGGACTCGTGAGCGCATGAAACGACACCTGCCCTGTGGTTCGAGGTCGAAGTGATGGTTCCCTGAACCACGAAGTCGTGAATCGTGGCAGAGGAGATATAGCTGAACAGACCGGCGTAGTCGTTGGCATTGCTGTCGATGTTGAGACCCGAGATCGTGTAGCCGTTGCCGTCGAACTCGCCCTTGAAGGCGTTGCCGACATTGCTGCCACTGAACGTGCCGATCGGGGTCCAGCTGGCGTTGCCAAGGTCGATGTCGCAGGCCAGTTCCACCGTATATCCGGAGTAGTCGGTTCCAGCGTTCACCGACTCGGCGAATGCGAACATGCCCGCAGCGTCCGAAATGGTGAGGATCGGGTTGAGCTTGACGCACACCATGTCGGTCGAGGTGCTGGCCGTCTGCACCTTCTCAAAGGTGTTGGTGGCCACGCAGTAGTACCAGTAGGTGTCGGAGGTCAGCGAGGTGTCAGCTTCGCATGTCGTTCCGGTCGCGCCGTTGATGGCCTCGTCGTTGGCTGGGTCGGCGGTGCCCGTGGTGTTGCGATACCACTGGTAGGAGATATCTCCGCTGCCTTCGCCGGTTACCACTGCGGCCGCATGCAGCAGGTCGCCCTCGTCGCCCTGAGTGTACTCGAGGGCATGCGGAGCGGGCTGCACCGTGATCTGCGGCACTGCCGGCTTGGTGGACGAGATCAGCGCGCTCTTGACGCAGTCGCTCACCGTCCTGGTGGTCACGGTGTTGTTGAGCGTGTCGAACGTATTGGAGACCACGCAGTAGTAGTAGTACACGTCGGGATCGATAGAGGTGTCGGGCACGCACGACGCGCCGGTCTCTCCCTCGACGGCCACATCGGTGGCGGGGTCGGCTATGCCGGTGGTGTTTCGATACCACTGGTAGCTGAGCTTGCCGGTCTTGCCCGGGAATGCTTGCGGCAGCGATGCGTCTATCGCAAGAGCCGTAGCCTTGTCGCCCTGCGTGTAGAGCGACTCGCCCGAAGGCTGTGCATCGATGACGGGCAGGTTCTGCGAGCGGTCCCACACCACGACCTTGGCAACGTCGCTGGTGTTGGAAGCGGTCTTCACGCCGTCGAGGGTGTTGGTGACCTCGCAGAGGTAGTAGCGAGTTCCAGCCTTCGATACGTCGGGGGTGTACGTGGTATCGGTGGCCCCGTCGATTGCGATCTTCTCGGAGCCCACGGTGTTGCCCACCTCGTACCACTGGTAGGTGAGCTCGCCCATGCTGGCATCGGGGGTCTCGTCCACCGCTACAGAGAGCTTCTGCACTTCCTCGACGCCCAGCTCGTAGTAGCGCGAATCGGGCTGCGAGGTAAACATGGGCACTGCCGGGTCGACCGAGGACACGAGGCAGTACTCGATGACCTGCGACTTGGCCACGGTCTGCCTGGGCGAGCCATCGGAAGCCTTGAACGAGTTGGTAACCTCGCAGCAGTAGTAGTGCACGCCCGATTCCATGAAGGTGTCGGGCTTGTAGCTGGCATAGATGGCGCCGTCTATCTTCGAGGCGTTGGAGCCATCAGCATCGCATGAATACCACTGGTAGGACAGGGTGCCGTTGCCGCCGATGAGGCTCTCCGAAGGGAGTTCGGCCTTGACCTCTACGGAAACAGGCTTGGCATACTGCGACACCACGACGCGCGGCGAGTCTACGGCTATGCTGGCATAGCCGCCCAGCTCCTCCTGCCAGGTCAGCACGGGGCTGCTTTCGCCCATCATATAGGCGTCGCCGAGCTTGGACAGCAGATATCCGTTGGAAACCTGTGCGTCGCTCACATGCGTTCCGGTGAAGCTGGACAGCTCCTTTCCCGTGTAGTAGCAGTTGGTGATGCTGCCAGCTGTCGATATCGGAACTCCGGAAGCAAGCATGGTTCCGGCCATGAAGCAGTCGGAAATGGTTACCTTGTCGGAAGAGCCACCAGCTATGCCAGCCGAATAGGAACCGGCGTTGACATCGCCCGTGTTATAGCAGTTCGAAATGGAAACTTCTTTGTTGTATGGCGGCTCCCCCAGTATTCCACCGCAATACGAGCGGCTTTCAGCCTCGATGTCGCCGGTGTTGTAGCAGCTTTCTATGGAAACCGCGCTGTTGCCGGAGGCGCAAATTCCCGCGGCGCTACTGCCGCCCGTGAGCACGATCTTGGCGTTGTTGCCAAGACGATCGAGAGCGGTTCCCGTGAAGTAGCCCACGATGCCTGCGGCATATCCGTATTTTGCCTGAACCGTGGAACCTTCAATGTTCTCGATGTCGTGCAGGTAGCAGGTGCCGTTGGTATATCCGACCGCAAGGCCTACATAGGAGGAGGCGCTGATGTATCCTCCGACTTTGAAGTTGCAAAGCTCGGCATTCTTCACATATCCGAAGAGACCCACGCGACTGGTCGAGGTTCCCAGGAAGTAGATGCCGGTAACGCTGTGGCCGTTGCCGTCGAACTTGCCCATAAACGGCTTGGATTGTGTGCCGATGCTCGTCCAGTTGCCGATGCCTTCGCCACAGATGCTTGAGAGGTCGATGTCTTGGCCCAGCTGCACCGTGCAGCCCTCGTAGCTCTTGCCGCCGTTGACGGCCTTGGCGAAGGCCAGCAGCTCATCGGCAGTGGAGATGGTAAGCGGGTTGACGCTCACCTTGGCCATGGAACTGGTAACCGTGCCGAAGTCGACATCGTTGACGCGGTTGGAGACCTTGCAGAAGTACCAGAAGTCCCCGATCTCCGAGGCCTTCACGGCGATGGATGCAGAAGCTCCATCCTCGACGGGGGCGGCATCCGATCCGTCCTGCGAGCTGCTCACGTACCACTGGTACGCGAGGTCGCCCTTCACGCCCTGGTCGGCGAGCTTGCCCTCCACGGAGAGCGAGACGGTGTCTCCCTGGGTGAAGGTTCCGGACGCGGCAGGCTGGGTGGTGATGCTCACCTGCGCCGTGCTGCCGTCGGTCACCGATACCGGGACCGCATTGGTGGCGGTGCTAGCCTGTGCATCTCCAAGCTTGTTGGTGATCACGCAGTAGTAGTAGGCCACGCCGCTGGCGGACACGCTGGGAGTGTAGCTGGCCTTGTCGGCTCCGCTGATAAGCGTGCCGCCCGCATTTGACGCGGTGGCGTTGGAGTACCACTGGTAGCCGAGCATGCCATCCCATCCCTTGGAGGGCTTGCTGGGAGTGGAAGCCAACACGGTAAGAGTCGGGGCTTCGCCACCTGCCGAGCATCCTGCGCCCGTAGGCTGCACCAAGATCTGGGGTGCGAAGGAGCTGTCCTCCCAAGCGAGCTTGGGGAACGAGCCGTCCACTGCCACGAACGAGCTTCCCATGGTGGCGGCAAACTCGGCCAACTTCATCTCGGTCTCGGTCTTGGTGGCGCCGTTGCCATAGGAGCTTGCTACCGCCGTGGTGTCCAAAGCATAGCAGTTTACGGGCGTTATCCAGCTGTAGCTGGGATAGCCTCCCCAGAGAGAGCCCGGATAGCGATTATTGTACTTCTCGCCAGTTACGGTTCCCGAGTTGTAGCAGTTCTCGAATTTGCCAGTACCGCCACGATTGGTGTACACAGAACCCGAGACTCCTCCGGCATAGCACTTGTAGCCGGTGATGTTGCCGGAGTTGTAGCAGTTGTGCAGGAAGCATTGAGAATTCAGATAACCTGCAACTCCTCCAACGTTGGTATTGTTGGCGGCGGAATTGCCGTAGCTCACGCTGCCGGTGTTGTAGCAACCGTAGGCATCGAAGCCTCCCGTTGCATATCCGACTATGCCTCCGATGTAAGCCACGCTGGTACCCGAACAGGTAACGCTGGCCTCGTTTCCGCAGTTCCTGATCACGCAAGAAGCCTTGGCGATAGTGCCTACGGAGGAAGTTGCATCAGCATACGCCACCGCGCCTGCTACATACGTGCCTGCAGAGCTGACCTTGCCCTTGATGATAACGTTCTGGACGCTCGCGCCTGCGCGGATCGCCCCGAAGAGGCCGCCCGCGCTGGAGTCGAAGGTCACGCTGTGGTAGCCGCCGTCGAACGTTCCATAGAAGGAGCTGGTCTGCGTGCCGATGGGCTGCCATGCGGAGCCTATGGACGTGAGATCGATGTCGTTGGCCAGAACCACGGTGTAGCCGTGGTAGGTGGTGCCGGAGTTCACGGCGGAGGCGAAGGCCACCAGCTCGTCGGCCGTGGAGATTACCACCGTGGGGTTCACGGTGACGGTGGCGACGCTGGATGCCGTGCTCGCGGTCTTCACGCCCTCGAAGGTGTTGGTGACCACGCAGTAGTAGCACTCGGTGCCCGCGACCGTGCCGGTGGGCACGAACTCGGCCTGCGTGGCGCCTTCGACCGGCTCGCCGCCCTCGGCGATGCCGTCGGCGGAGGCGTACCACTGGTAGGACAGAGCGCCCGCGCCCGCGCCGGACACTTCGGCTTTGACCTCGAGCTTCTCATCGGTGTTGCCGATGTTGATCGAGATGTCCTGCGGCTGCGCGGCGATAGTCGGGGCCGCGGCTGCCGTGTCGGAGGTCACGGCCACCATGGCCGCGTCGCTAGCGGTCGCGAGCTTGGCGGCGCCGAAGGCGTTGGAAACCTCGCAGCGGTAGTACGTCACGCCCGCGGCGGCGGTCGGTGCCGAGTACGTGGCCTGCGTGGCGTTCTCGACGTTGGCCCACGCGGAGCCGTCTACGCTGCTCTGCCACTGGTAAGAGAGCGTGCCGGAGGCAGCGTCGCCCGTGGCGATCACCTGCGCCTCGACGGAGAGCTTCGGGCTGTCCGCGCCAACTGCGACGATCGCGTCCTGCGGCTGCGTCGTGACGACCGGGGCGCCCTGGCGGTACAGCTCCCACTTGAGCTGCGGGTAGCCGCCGTCGCGCTGCGCGAAGGCGCTGCCGAGAGCCGTCGCAGCCTCGGCGGCCTTGAGCTGCGCGTCGGTCTGCGACGCTGCCCCTGCGGCCTCGGAGCCGCCTGCCGCGTAGGCGCTGGAGCCCTCGAGGAAGAGGCAGTTCTGGATGTTGGCGGTCTTGGTGCCGGAGATCGCGCCCGCGGTGCCGGATACCGCTGTCACGGTACCGGAGCTGTAGCTGTTCGCGATCGCTCCGGTTCCCGCGTTGCCGGCGATGCCGCCGGCTGCGGACACGGCCGTGACGGCTGCGCTGGAGTAGCAGCCGGATACGGCGATGCCGCTCTCGAGCAGGCCCGCGATGCCGCCGGCAGCCTGACCGCCGCGAGCCTCCACGGATCCCGTGAAGGCGCAGCCCTCGATGGACGCGCCCGTGCTGCCGACGATGCCGCCTGCGTTGGCCTCGCCCTCGGCGGTGCTCTTCAC
>CAVFRF010000058.1:0-12797 GCA_963624975.1 Bacteroidaceae bacterium | reverse complement strand
CGAGGCCGCCGGTGGGAAGGTGCTTGGCGATGATGCCCGCGATGTCGCGCGGACTCATATGGGCCTGCTTCGCGAGCTTGAGCGCCACGCTGGACGCCCAGTCGCCATGGCCCTTGTCGCGGGGACGCTCCACGCTGGGATCGGGCGCGGTATCGATGGGCAGCTCGCCCGCCTCGATGGATTCCGCGATAGCCTTTGCAACCAGCGATTCGATCTTGTGAAGCATCCATTCCCCCAATGTTTGGATTTTCCGTTCATAGCGCATCTGAGAGTGCGCCCTAGTTGCGTTTAAGTATAATGACTGAAAGCACAGCCCGGCCTTCGGCATATGGCCGCTGATGCTTCGTGTTCGGATACCGGCGCAAACGCGATGTCGCCGCGCCCTTGCAGACAAGGCGGTTCAAAGATGTTTTCGATAAGTGCTGTAGTTTGGCTGATTCTCGCGGTGGTCTTCGTGGCCGCCGAGCTGATCGCGTCCGCCTACATTCTCCCCTACGCCATAGGAGCCGGCGCAGCCCTGGTGGCTTCGCTCTTCGATACGCCGCTGATAGCGCAGGCTATTATCTTCGTGGTCGTGGTGGTGGTTGCCAGCCTGTTCTTCAAGCCTGACAAGCAGCAGAAGCTCCCGAAGAGGGCGAAGAAGTACGAGGATCTGGACGATTAGCCTTCGCAAAGGATTGCGAAACGAGAGGAGGCCGCGGGAACAACCCCGCGGCCTCCTCTTTTTCTACTCGTCGGATGTCGACGTCTCTAATCGACGTCGGCGGCCTTGGCGATATAGTCTCTCACGCTCTGCGAAACGACTCCCGTGCCTCCATAGAACGTGATATGGTCGATCTGCTTTGAGTTCTCTCCGATGTTGTCGTCGAGGATGTCCCTGCATTCGCTGCTGCCGTCGACGAGCATCAGCACTCCGCCGAGCTGGCCTTGCAACGTTCCCGCAGACAGGGCGTCGGGGAATCCCCAAGCGGTCGCGAATCCGGCGTTCTCCCATGTGAGCACGCCCTCGTCCACTGCATGCTGTGCTATCACGGCGCTGGTGTCGATGCGCGAGCTGCCGCTCCATCTCTCGCAGTCGATGCCCAGCGACTTGATGGTCTTCTCGGCCTTCGCCGGCACTGCGGATTCGCCGCCAACGATTACCACCCTGGTAAAGCCGCCGGCCTTGAGCCTCTGCCGCGTAACGGTCGAGAGCGTGCCGTCGCTCTCTGCGAGCAAGATGGGCGATTTGGTCGCATAGGCGTAGGGGCTGATCGACAGCGCATCGGCATAGTTGGCCGAGGTGGCGACGATGGCCGTGCTGCCCCAGTCGCCGTTGCCTGCATCGTAGACTTTCTCGGCCGTCTTGACTCGCGTCGCTCCGCTGATCCTCGTGACCGTGGCCTCGGGCATGACTTCGGCAAGCTCTGCCTCCACATCTTCCGAAACCGCTGCCGTGCCGCCCACTATGAAGATGTTGCGCGGCATCATGTTCACTATCTGGTCTCCCGTGGCTTCTTCGAGCACATCGGGATTGGTGAGCACGATCGGAGCGCCCAGCACGCCGGCAAGCGACGATGCCGAAAGCGCATCGGGGTAGTTCTTGCCGCTCGCAACGATTACGGTGCTTGCTTCCTCTCCCGAGTAGGTGGCGTTGGCAGCGTAGAGGCTCGTGGCCATTCCGTTGGTCTCGTACCTGCCCTCGCCCGCTATCGAGGTGATGGCGTTGCGGTACATGCCACGTGCGGCTTCGGTCTGGATGCCATCGACCCTGGTAGAGTCGAGCATTCCATAGGGTTGCACCTTGTAGTAGTACACGGTGTTGGCCTCGGCCGAGGTGTCGTTGTACGTTACGGAATCCGACGTCGTGGCGCTCACGTCGGCGACGACTTCGTAGTCGCCATCTTCACGGCTAGCCCTCGAGACCTCGTAGCCCTTGGCCGCACGCGTTGCCGACCACGAAAGCTCCACTCCCGATACGTCTTTGTCGGATGCCTCGAGAGAGCCCGGGATTTCAATCTCGGACACCGTTATCTTTCGACTGCCAAAAACCTCGCTGTCGTTCGATGCTACTGCTGTGACCTTGACCGTGCCAGCTGTGATGCCGGTGAGCACTCCGTTCGCATTGATCGTTGCCACCTCGGGGTTATCGACGCTCCACGTCCAAGAATCCACCTTGGTAGCGCTGTTTAGAGGAGTGGCGGTCATCTGCATGCTCTCGGTGCGATAAATTTCGGCTTCGTCGCTCGTTACCTTGGCCCTAGCAATATATCGCACAGCCGCGTACGCATTTACCTTGCCCCAGCCGTAATAGACGTCATACCCTTCGTCGCCTAAATCGGTTGCAGTATTGTACAGAGCCTCTTTCACCTCGTCCACCGTGAGGTCGGGGTTGACGGAGTAGAGCAATGCGCATATGCCGGCTACAAGCGGACTTGCCATGGAGGTGCCTGAAAGGCATGCATATTCATCGCCGGTGTACCAGGTAGACCAGATATCGACGCCGGGTGCGATGATGTCCTTATCCGAGTTGTAGTCACTCCATTTAGCGCGTGTGTCATCGCTTTTGAGAGCCATCACGGAGATGCAGTCTTCGTAATCGCTAGGATATTGCGGCAAGGTATAAGCGTTGTCTTTCCCGTCTCCGTTACCGCCCGAGCAAACAGTGACGATTCCGGCTTTCTTGGCTTCGGCAATAACACTCTTTACCGCTGTATTTTCGTTGCCATATCCACCAAGGCTCATGTTGATTACATGCAGGTCATCCAGCTCGCCTTTCGACTTAAGGTCTAGCAGGTAGTCAAAGGCCGCGATGAGCGTGTCGTCGTATGCGCCAATTTCGGTTCCGAGAGCCGTATCAACGGTTTCGAAAACCTGAATCGGCAGAATTTTGGCATTGTATGAAACACCGGCAATACCTGTGCCGTTGTTGGCGGTACCCGCCACGATGCCCGCTACATGCGAGCCATGACTGAAGTCTTCGGAAGGGTTCTCTGTAAGTTTCTTGTCTTCTGCAGCATCCCAGGCATGCTCGGTATCGATCTGATCTTTAAGATCCACATGGTCGAAGTTGATGCCACTGTCGATAATCGCCACCGTTACAGAGTTCTCGCACTTAGCATAATCCCAAGCATCAAAAGCGTTCACAGAGTAGAGCCACCATTGGTTCTTTGTGCCATACGGGCCCGTGTCAGTCGAGACGTTGGCAATCGGGTCGTTTACGCTGGTGGATTCCGTACCGTATACGCCGCTTTCATCGGCTGTGGAAACGTTATCGGTCGTCTCGCCATCTTCTTTGATGTCGTCGATTAGCGTGTAACGATAGTTGGGCTGTGCGTAAGCCACGCCGGGTTGCTGTTCGACGGCGATCACGGCGTCTGCCACAGACTGCCCCTCATCAAGCCTTACCAGAACAGTCTCACCACCTTCGCCCGGCATGTCATCCACGACGGTCTCCACATTCGAAACCGCAAGAGAGTCCATGGAGCTTGCGGTAAGGGTCTCGGGAACGTTTTCCTCGTAGACCACCAGCACCTCGCCTTCGGCATAGGCTTCTTGCCGGCCCTCCTCTTCTATCTGATCGTGCTGCGCCTGCAGCTCCGCCTCGTCGAACTGCTTGGCGGTAAAGGCTTCCGCTGTTGCCGAATCGTCGTTCTCTGCAGCGAGCGCTGCCGTGGGCATCAGTCCTACGACCATCACCAGAGACATGAAGATGCGGGATGCTCTATTGCTAAGTATTCGCATCGATGTTCCTTCCTTGAGTGTGCGCGTACAAGAAGAATATCAGGTGTCCGTGCTTTAGCTCGTGGCGTTTTGTGCATTCTCTCGAATCTTCAGCGAAATCGCGCTATGGCAAGAATCGGGCTTCAATGGTCGAATCGAAATGCGATTATTCTCAGACCTTCATCAGCAGAGAGTGCCGGCTTCGAATTGCGCGGCTACCTTCATGGTGCCGTCGATCCAGCCTTGCTTGAATCCCGGAACCGGATCGGAGTCGCCGTGGCTGGCAAGCCAGCCCGTGAGCTGCAGGCGGCGCATCATCGCGAAAGCGGGAATCATCGCGATGTCCTCGCTGCGCAGAGAATGCAGCGAGGTATATCCGTTCAGCCAGGCTTCGACTAGCGCGGGCACTTCGGGGCGATCTTCGATGAAGCTCAGTGAGCAGGCGATGTCGTACATGTACCAGCTAAGCGCGCTGTCGTCGAAGTCGATGATGCAGATATCCGACTCGGTTTGAATGAGGTTGGCGAACCTGATGTCGGAGTGAACCAGCCCGAAGTTGGACTCGTCTCGGCCATAGAGCGCGACCTCGTGCTCGACCTGCTGCTGGCACCTGCGAAGCTGCCCGATTTGCGAAGTGGAAAACCCGTCGAACTTCTCCCACGATCCCCAATCGGCATTGCTGCCCATGGTTGCGGCGCAATTCCAAACCGGCCTGTCGATCGTCTCGGCTCCTGGCCATCGCTTGCAAAAATCATGGAGCACCGCAGTCTTGCGGCCGATGGTCTCGAAGAGCTTCCTATCGGCGTCGGGGTTCGAAAGGTCTGGCGCATGCCCGTCCACGTATTCGAACATGCAGCAAACGAAGGACTGCCCGCCGTCCAGCTCGACGGTCTCCACGAGATTGCCGTGCAACGACTCCATGGGCGTGGCCACCAGCAAGTCGGTGCCTTCGGACAACGCGCGGATCCACTCGACCTCGCCCTCGATCTGCGCGAGGGTGTGATACCCGATGCGGCTCACTCGCAGCACGCCGCGAACGTCACTGTCGACAACCTTGTAGGTGTGATTCTCAGAGTAATGGATAAGCTCGACCTGCGCACCCGGAAACCACAACCCGCTCGCTGCTAGTCTGGCTGCCTCGTCGTAGGAGTTGCAAGAATCGTTCACGTGCCGTCCCTCTTCGAATCTACTCAGTCGTCATGGTGCGTCGGATTGCGTCCTTCCAGCCAGCGATGCGTTCGGCGTTCTTGGCCTCGTCGGCTATCGGGTCGAACTCGCGATCGACCGTGTATGTCGCGCGTATCTCGTCCAGTCCGCCCCATACGCCGTGCGCCAGTCCTGCCAGGTAGGCCGCACCAGCTGCCGTGGTCTCGGTGTTGGAAGGCCGTACGATTCGCGTGTCCAAGATGTCCGACTGGAACTGCATCATGAAATCGTTGAGGCATGCCTTGCCGTCGACCTTGAGGTCCTTGAGCTTCACGCCAGAGTCGAGCGACATCGTCTGCAAGATGTCGTAGACCTGGAAAGCCAGAGCCTCGAGCGAGGCTCGCACGATATGGGCGCGGCTGGTTCCGCGGGTCAGCCCGTAGATAGCGCCTTTGGCATGCGGATCCCAGTAGGGCGTGCCCAGGCCGGCAAACGCCGGCACCACGTACACGCCGTCCGACGACTCCACGCTCTGCGCCACGTCCGAAGACGACTGCGCGTCTTCGAGAATCCCCAGATCCTCCACCAGCCACGACACCAAGGCACCGGCGATGAACACGCTGCCCTCCAGCGCATATTGCACGTCGCCGCCAGCCGTTGCAGCGATGGTGGTGAGCAGCCCGTTTTCCGACACGCGCGCCTCGCTGCCCGTGTTCATGAGCAGGAAGCAGCCGGTGCCGTAGGTGCTCTTGGCCTGTCCCGGCTCGAGGCAGCATTGCCCGAACAGCGCGGCCTGCTGGTCGCCGGCGACTCCCGTTATGGGCACGTCCCACGGCAGGCTCTCGATGGTGATTCTGCCGAACTCCCCCGACGACGGCCTGACCTCCGGAAGCATCGAGCGCGGAATGTCGAACAGCTCCAGCAGCTCCGCATCCCATTCGAGCGTGTGTATGTTGAAGAGCATCGTGCGCGATGCGTTGGTGTAGTCGGTGGCGTGAACGCGCCTTCCGGTGAGGTTCCAGATGAGCCAGGTGTCCACGGTGCCGAACAGCAGGTCGCCCGACTCGGCTCGTTCGCGTGCGCCATCCACGTTGTCGAGGATCCACTGCACCTTGGTGGCCGAGAAGTACGGGTCGGGAATCAGCCCGGTCTTGCGGTGAATCGCTTCCGACCAACCGTCGGCCACGAGCCTGTCCACAATGTCGGCGGTTCTGCGGCACTGCCACACGATCGCGTTGTACACCGGCTCTCCCGTGTGCTTGTCCCACACGATCGTGGTCTCGCGCTGGTTGGTGATGCCCGCGCACAGCACCTGGTCGGGCGAAGCGCCGGCTCCCACCACGGCCTCGGCCATCACGCCCACCTGCGAGGTGAGTATCTCCACGGGGTCCTGCTCCACCCAGCCCGGATGCGGGTAGATCTGCGCGAAGGGCTTCTGCGCCATCTCCACCACTTTGCCCTGCTTGTCGAACAAGATGCAGCGCGACGACGTGGTGCCCGAATCGATGGCCATCACGTATCCGCTGTGCTCGACCTGCTGATCCTCGCTCATAGGGCAACCCTCGAATCCAGATGCTCGCCCAGCCATTCCAGCACGTCTTGCACGAACTCCTCTTTAATAAGCTCGTTGTGCAGCTCGTGCCTCGCGTTGTCGTACACCTTAAGCTCGACATCCTCGATGCCGCTGTGCCTGTAGTCGCGGTAGACCTGCTTGGGGCCTGCGGCGTTGCTGCCGCCCACGGGGTCGCCCTTTCCGCTGGCAACCAGAATCGAGAGCGTCTTGGGAACTCGCGAGATCACCTTGGGGTTCACGACCTTGCCGGTGAGCGTGAGCAGCGTGTGATAGGCGGCCACCGAGAACATGAACGAGCACTTGGGGTCGGCGGCATACGAGTCGACCACCTGCTCGTCAAGTGATAGCCAATCGTAGCGGGTGCGGGCGTTCTCGATCTTCTTCGCGTATCCGCCTACGGCCATGTTGTCCACGAGCTTCGACTTGTAGCGTTCGCCGCGGAACCTGGAGATGACCTTGGTGAGAAAACGCCCGAAGGCCGAAAGGGCCGAGGCCGGATTGCCGGTGCCCTCGATGATCGCGCCCGAAAGCCCTGCGGCATAGCGCGAGATATACAAGCGCGTGATGAAAGACCCCATCGAATGTCCGTGGATGAAATACGGGATGCTCTCGTCGTAGTCGCCCTGGATGTGATGCCGGAGACGCTGGACGTCCTCCACCAGGATCTCGTCTCCCCCATCCATGGGGATGTAGCCCCAGTCTTCCTGCGACCGCACGGAGTCGCCATGGCCCACATGGTCGTTGCCAACGACCACGAAGCCCTCTGCGGCCAGCTGCCGCGCGTACCAGTCGTACCTGTCGATGTGCTCGATCATCCCGTGCACTATCTGCACGATACCCCTCGGATGATCGTCTTCGTCCTCGAAGATGGGCTCCCATGCAATGGCGTTGATGTTCACATCGCCTGCTGCCGATGGATAGCTGATCCATCTCTTGGTTATCTCGATTACTTTGGGACAGTGAACCGGAACATCTTGCGACATTCGCTGTTTCAACCTCCTCGGTCTGGTGCCAGGGCTGTCGAAAGCCGCAGCTTGGCGCACAGTCTCGCCGCGCGACTTCCAACATCGGAAACATTCTAATGTAAAACCCGTGTAAATCCTTCAGCAAAGCCACTGTTTATAAAGAATTACAACTTGGATGTCGGTTTGGCAGTTGGCGACCGGCGCGATGCCGAGCCTGCAAATATAATGACTAGTTGGAAAACTCGTTCTCGAAGGGGGCCGAATTGTCGTTGTTCGATGTGATAGTTGTGGGTGCCGGGGCTTCGGGCTCGATGGCAGCGGTCGCCGCTGCTCGCGAAGGTGCGGGCGTGCTCGTGCTGGAAGGCGACGTGAAACCGCGCCGCAAGCTGCTTGCAACAGGCAACGGCAGGTGCAATCTGTCGAATGCGATCATCGAGAATGACTGGATCGAAGCCGCGCAAGATGCGGCGCTCGACGCGGTTTCCGCAGCCTGCACTTCCACCCACGATTTCCATCTCCCTTCCAATCTTGCATATCGCAACCTCGATTTCGCTCGCAACGCGCTCAGCGCGATGGGCTGCAAGCAGACCCGGGCGATGTTCGCCGATATGGGCCTCGAAACCTTCGAGGACATGGAGGGCCGCGTCTATCCCATCACCAACAAGGCGCGTTCGGTTGCCGATGTGCTGGCCAACGAATGCGAAGCGCTCGGGGTGCAAACCGAACTTGATGCAGAGGTCATCGAGGTGCAGCCGCACGATGACGTGTGGACCTGCCGCATCGGAGACGGCCGGCTCTTCCATTCGAAGTGCGTCGTGGTCGCGACAGGCGGCGTGCTGGGGATACTCGACAGGCTGGGTCTGAGCATTCAGCTCCGCCATCCCGTCCTGGGTCCCCTTGCAACGCAGAACAAGCTGGCCAGGAAGCTCTCCGGAGTGCGCAGCCGTTGCGTCGCGACCCTCAAGCGTGGCGGTTCCACGTTGCTGCAGATGCAGGGGGAGGTGCTGTTCCGCAAGTATGGTCTGAGCGGCATCGTGATCTTCGACATCTCGAGGTTTGCCCAGCAAGGCGACGTAATCGTGCTCGACATAATTCCCAGCATGTCCATCAACGCGCTCGCGCAGAATCTGGAACGCAGGGTCATGAAAGCCACTGGCACGGAGTCTGGCGCATGCAGAAAGGCACTCGATGGGCTGCTCCAACCAGAGATTGCCGACGCGCTGCTGGCGGAGATGGGAACCTCGCCGGATGCGAGCGCATCGAAGCTGGACGTCGCGCAGCTTGCCTGGATGCTCAAGCACTTGGAATTCGAGGTAACCGACGGCGTGCTCGACGACGGGGCGCAGTGCGCCCGTGGCGGCATCGACGTGTCTGAGGTCGACGCTTCCACTATGGCGGTTCGCTCGCAGTCGGGCCTGTTCGCTTGCGGAGAGGCGATCGACGTAGATGCAGCATGCGGCGGTTTCAACCTGCAATGGGCGTGGTCGTCCGGATTCGCAGCGGGCAATGCGGCGGCGAATGCGAGCAAAGCGAGCGCCCGATGATTCAGGTCTCCAACATCCAGATGCCCCTCGACTGGGGCATCTCCAACGATATGGAAGCCCTCAAGTCGAAAGCGGCTTCGATGCTCGGAGTCTCCAAACGAGACTTCGCAACCTTCGACCTATACCGCCGCGGAGTAGACGCGCGACGCAAGTCCAACGTGCACTTCGTGGTCACGGCGATAGCGACGCTCGACCCCGCGAGAGAGCAAGAGCTCTGCGAATCCTGCAAAGACGTGAAGCCCTACGCTCCCCCATTCGACCCGATCCCCAGTTGCGTCATCCAAGGTAGCCCCCGGGAGAACGCCGGGCGCCCTGTCGTCGTGGGCAGCGGTCCTGCAGGACTGTTCTGCGCGTTGGTGCTGGCTCGTGCCGGGCTTGCGCCGATCGTTCTGGAGCGCGGGGGCAGCGTGGACGAGAGGGCCGAGGCTATCTCCAAGATGTCGACTACGGGCAATCTCGACCCGGAATGCAACGTGCAGTTCGGCGAAGGCGGTGCTGGCACCTATTCTGACGGCAAGCTGGGCACAGGCCTTTCGGGCGACTACGTGAGGGCCGTCCTCAACGTGTTCGCAGAGCACGGCGCACCTCCCGAGATTCTCTGGCAGGCCAAGCCGCATATCGGCACCGACAAGCTGCCGGGCGTGGTCCGCTCCATCCGCGAAGACATCGTCTCCCATGGAGGCACGTTCGAGTTCAACACCAGGTTCACGAAGTTCCTGCAGGAAGACGGAGGCATCGTCGCAGCCGAGGCCACGACGCGCGACGGGCGCACGATCCAGCTAGACGCCAGCGCTATAGTGCTGGCTATCGGCCACAGCTCTCGCGACACATATGAGATGCTAGCCGCTAGCAGCGTGCCGATGGCTCCCAAGCCGTTCTCGATCGGAGTGCGCATCGAGCATCTGCAGCGCAGCATCGACCTGGCTCAGTACGGCAAAGCCGCCAGCCACCCTGCACTCGGAGCCGCCGACTACAAGCTATCGTGCCATCTCAAGTCGGGCCGCTCCGTCTACACGTTCTGCATGTGCCCGGGCGGAGAGGTCGTAGCCGCCGCCAGCGAACCCGGTCGGCTCGCCGTCAACGGCATGAGCCGCTATGCGCGGGATGGCCGCAATTCCAACTCCGCGCTGCTGGTGGACGTTCGCCCAGAAGACTTCGGGTCGGCCGATCCACTGGCGGGCATCGAGTTCCAGCGAACCTGGGAAGAGCGCGCCTTCGAGCTGGGCGGCCGGAGCTTCAAGGCACCGGCGCAGCTGCTAGGAGACTTCGTTGCAAACCGTGTCTCGAAGAATCTCGGCAAGGTGAAGCCGACCTATCCGCTTGGAATTGAGCTTACCAGCCTAGACGAATGTCTGCCGGCGTTTGCCACCGAGTCTCTTCGCGAGGCAATCCCGCTGCTAGGACGCAAGATCCGGGGATTCGACGTGCCCGATGCCGTGCTCACGGGGGTGGAGACCCGCTCGTCTGCTCCGGTGCGCATACTCCGCGACAAGGAAACCCGCCAAAGCTCCGTGGCAGGACTCTTCCCCTGCGGCGAGGGCGCGGGATATGCCGGCGGCATCACCTCGTCGGCAGTGGACGGTATCAAGACGGCCGAAGCCGTCGCAAAGTATCTCGGCAGGCAACTTCCGTCTCATGACAAGCTCGAAAGCGCCAAGTCCGATAGCGCGACAACTCAAAGATAGGCGGCTCAGAACGATGCAATCTCGCGACTTCAGGATAATCTGCTGGGTGCTGTTCTACGGCTCCCTCTCGCCGCTGTCCCGCGTGCTCACATCGGTCATTCCGGCTCTGCAGCCCGATTGGCACTTGGCGGCGGCAATCCTCACGGCAGCGTTCGCCATAGCGGCAACCATCGCCATCGTGAAGATGCGAAGCACTCGCGCGTTTGCGCTGGAACTCCCGACGCGAGGCAAGGGCAAGGCGCAATCCGGCCGCAGCTCGGCGGCAAGCTGGCTTCCGCTCTTTGCGGCAGCTCTTCTGCTGCCGGCGCTCAACATCGTGCTGCTGCTCACCGGGCAAGCAAGTGCCACGACGGATGCACTGACCCTCGTGCTCCTAGCATGCGGCGCGTATCTGGAAGAGCTCCTCTTCCGCGGCTACATGCTGCAGTCGCTTCTCACGCGCACGCGCATCACCGAGATGGGTTGCATCGTTGCAACCTCGGTGCTGTTCGCGATGCTGCATCTTGCCAACGCCACCGACGCAAGCCTGGTGGACGCGATTGTTCAAACTGCCTACGCGTTCCTCGTCGGCATTGTGCTCGCCGTGCTAACAAACCGCAGCAAGAGCATATTGCCTGCCTGCGTGATTCACGTGTTCAACAACTTAATTTCGTTGAACACAAGTGCTATTTTTGTAAAGTTGCCGTCAATTATCGTGGCTGGCTGCGTTGCCGCATTTGCAATCTACCTTGCGAAGAAGGGCATTTAGCCAGCAAATCGGACGGCCTGGGCCGAAAGGCCACGCAAAACGAAAACGGCGCAGGGTATGGGAAGCGCCGTTGGTGCAGGCATATATGGGAGACTAGGTTTTGAATCTTTACATCGACCCCGGTACGGGGAGCATGCTCTTTGCCATCCTCATTGGCATCGTGGGAGCGCTCAACTTCGTGATACGCAACGCGTTCGTCAAGCTAAGCTTTCTCATACATGGCGGCAAGGGGGTCGAGGGCAACGAGGACAAGATCGAGTACGCAATCTTCTCCGACGACAAGCGCTACTGGAACGTGTTCGAGCCGATCTGCCGCGAGATGGATGCCAGGGGCATCGATATAGAGTACCTCACCGCCTCCGAAGACGACCCGGCGTTCGATGCCGACATCCCCCATATGCACGCCGTGTTCCTGGGCGAGGGCAACAAGGCGTTCGCGAAGCTCAACCTCATCAAGGCCACGCTGGTGCTCTCCACCACCCCCGGTCTCGACGTGTACCAGTGGAAGCGCTCGAAGGAAGCCGATTGCTACGTGCATATCCTGCATGCAGCCGGCGAGGTGGTGCTCTACAGGATGTTCGGCCTCGACTACTACGACTCGGTGCTCATCGCCGGCGAGTTCCAGGAAGCCGACATCCGCGCGCTGGAGGACATGCGCAACCTCCCGCACAAGGAAATCGTGTGCACCGGCATCCCCTACATGGACGTGATGGCCAAGCGTCTTGCCGACAGCGGCCCCGTCGAGCCTCATGAGCGCACTGTGCTGCTGGCGCCTTCGTGGGGTCCGAGCGCGATCTTCAGCGTGTACGGCGGCGAAATCATCGACACTCTGCTCAAGACCGGCTATCACGTGATCGTGAGGCCGCATCCGCAATCGTTCAAGTCGGAGACCGCCATGATCGAGAAGATCATGAAGCAGTACCCCGAGTCCAACCAGCTCGAATGGAACCGCGACGTGGACAACTTCGAGTGCCTGCGCCGCTCCGACATCCTCATCTCCGACTTCTCGGGAGTGATCTTCGACTTCACCCTCATCTACGATAAGCCCATCATCTACACCGACGTGCACTTCGACACTGCACCCTACGACGCATGGTGGCTCGACAAGGAGGTGTGGACGATGACGGCGCTGCCGAGGCTGGGCATGATGCTCACCCCCGACAAGGCCGATTCGCTCAAGGAGATGGTAGACGCCTGCATCGACGATCCGAGCTTTGCCAAGAGCCGCGAAGAGGTGCGCAACGAGGTGTGGCAGTGCCGCGGCGTGGGCACGCAGAAGACCGTCGACTACATAGTCGCAAAGCACGACCAGATCGTGGCGGCAAGGGATGAAGCCGAGGGCGAGGCCGACAGCGGCGACGAGGTCGAGGAGGCTGAGGAGAGATGAGCTTCCTGGACATCCTCTACACCGTCTTCATAATGCCGCTGCAGCTG
>CAVFRF010000057.1:0-7219 GCA_963624975.1 Bacteroidaceae bacterium | reverse complement strand
CCGGCGATGCTGCTTCCAGCTCAGACGCGCCCGAGCAGTAGCCGCACGTCAGGCAGCAAAGTATCAATCAAGCAAAGCCCCCGTATCGTCGGCACGATCGATGCGGGGGCTGAAATTTTAGGAGAATGCCAGCTATGAGCAGCAACCCAACGTTCAGGAACGCAGTGCGCGGAGATGCCGCGCTGATCCTTCAGTTCGTGAAGCAACTAGCCGAATACGAGAAGATGTTGGACGACGTGGTGGCAGACGAGACCACGCTCGAAGAGTGGATCTTCGACAAGCAGAAGGCCGAAGTCATCTTCGTAATGGAGGACGGTAGGGAAGTCGGCTTCGCGCTCTTCTTCCACAACTTCTCGACGTTCCTCGGACGGGCGGGCATCTACCTGGAGGACCTGTTCGTGCAGCCAGAGCACCGTGGCAAGGGCTACGGCAAGGCTCTCCTGAAGAAGCTCGCGGCCATCGCCGTGGAGCGCGGCTGCGGCCGCCTGGAGTGGTCGTGCCTCGACTGGAACAAGCCGAGCATCGACTTCTACCTCTCCCTGGGCGCAGCTCCGATGTCGGACTGGACGGTCTACCGCGTCACCGGTAACACTTTGAAGCAGCTGGCAAAGTAGCGCCCTTTCTGGAGCGCCTCAGTTTTCCAGTTTTGTATACCTCAGTGGTATACTGCTTGAGTAAGAAGGAGGGACGCCTGTGGTCAGAGTTCACAGGAACGCCCTGAAGCATGGCCCAACCAGCGAGGAAGTGGCGTATGCGTGGGAGAATCCGATAAGGTGTCGGCAGCGCAACGGCACAGATGACCCGCCGCTTTGGATTTCGATCGGCTCCCTTCCAGATGGGAGATTTGCCGAGCTGATTGGCTTTCTAGACATCGATGGTGTGTGGTGCGTGTTTCATGTCATGGTGCCGCCGACTAAGAAGTTCAAACGCGAACTGGGATGGAGGTAGTCATGAACGAGATTATCGCCGAGAACGGCAAGGTGGTCACCGATGAGATGATTGCCGATTGGGAAGAATCCCTCGAACGCGATGAATGGCCTAGCGGATGGACGAACGTGGGCGAAATCGTCGAGGGCAGGCTCCCAAAGGTCGCCCCCGAGACCACGACGCTGTCCCTCAAGGTTCCCGTCGCGATGAAGCGGGCGCTCGAGAGGGAAGCGAAGGCCGAGGGCAAATCCACGGGCGCATACGCACGTGGAATTCTAGCCGATGCCCTGATGGAGCTGTAGCATGTCCGGCAAGAGGGCCGATGCCGAGGAGTTCGTGAAGCGCTGGCGCGGCAAAGGCAACGAGAACCAGCATACGCAGCTTTTCTGGATCGACTTCCTGCAGAGCGTGCTGGGCGTAGAGAACGCGATTCCGCTGCTCAAGTTCGAGGTGCCCGTGGCCACCGAGGCCAGCAGCCACAGCGGCTACATCGACGTGCTTGTTCCGTCGGCACATGTGCTGATCGAGCAGAAATCGCGGGGCATCGATATGTCGAAGTCCGAGGTGCGCCAGGGTCGCGAGGTCACGCCGGCGCAGCAGGGCTTGGCCTACGCGCAGGGCATGCCGCTAACGCAGCAGCCGCGATACATCGTGACGTGCAATTTTGCAGAGCTGTGGGTCTACGACCGCAATCGCGATCCGCTGTGCAAGGCCGACCCCATGTTCAAGCTCGATCTGGAAGATCTGCCCAAGAACCTAGCTGCGGTGCAGTTCCTCAAGGGCGCCGGCGAGGCTCCGGCCTCCATCTCGCAGGCGGTGTCGGTGGAGGCCGGCAAGGTCATGGCTCACTTGCACGAACTGGCCGCCGCAAATTTCGACGACCCCGACGCTCCCGAGAACCATCATGCGCTTTCGGTATTCATGACCAGGCTCATGTTCCTCATGTTCTGCGAAGATGCCGGCCTCACCGAACCCAACTCGTTCCGCGATTTCGTGAAGCACTACCAGGCACCCGACCTGCGCCGGGCGCTCAAAGACCTGTTCGTGTGGCTCGACACCCCCGATGGCGAGCGCGACCCCTATGTGGAAGAGCGGTTCAAGAAGCTGCCCTTCATGAACGGCGGCCTGTTTCGCGAGCGCACCGAGATTCCGCCGCTAGACGAGACGTTTCGCACCGTGCTGGTGGTGGACGGCTGCCAGGAGCTGGACTGGACCGGCGTGTCGCCCACGGTGTTCGGCTCGATCTTCGAGGGCGCGCTCAGCCACGATCACCGCCGCGCCAACGGGCAGCATTTCACCAGTCCCGAGAACATCCACAAGGTCATCGACCCGCTGTTCTTGGACGAGTTGGAAGACGCCTTCGAAGAGGCCAAGTCGCGTCCCGCAGCTGGAGGTGCGCGCACCAAGGCGCTGCGCGAACTGCGTCGCAAGCTCGGTGGTATTTCTGTGCTGGACCCCGCGTGCGGATCGGGCAACTTCCTCACCGAGAGCTACCTGTCGCTGCGGCAGCTGGAAAACCGCATCATATTGGAGCTGAAGAAAGATTCCCAGATCTCGTGGGGCTTCGAGGGGCTGGAGGCCGAAGACGAGAAGGTGCTGGTGAGCTTGGAGAACTTCCACGGCATCGAGTTGGAGGACTTCGCCTGCTGCGTGGCCAAGACGGCGCTGTGGATTGCCGAGAAGCAGGCCGATGCCGACACCGCCAAGGTCACCGACCGCGTGTACGACGCGCTGCCTCTCAAAGACTACGACTGCGTGGTGCAAGGCAACGCGCTGCGCATGGATTGGAACGAGGTGCTGCCCGCAGCGCAATGCAGCTACGTGGTGGGCAACCCGCCGTTTCTGGGCGCCAGGTTTCAGAGCAGCGAGCAGAAGCAGGAGGTGCTGGACGTTTTCGGCGGTGCCAGGAATGCCGGCAACATCGACTACTGCGGAGCATGGTACATGAAGGCGGCTCGCTACACCGAGGGCACGCACGCCAGATGCGCGCTGGTGTCCACCAACTCGATCTGCCAGGGCGAGCAGGTAGCCAACCTGTGGAAGCCGATCTTCGATATGGGCGTGCGCATCGACTTCGCGCACAACACCTTCCGCTGGAGCAGCGAGGCGGTCGACAACGCGCATGTGTTCTGCGTAATCGTGGGGTTCTCGCGCGAGGGAGGTCGGAAGCGCCTGTTCGACCACCCCACGCCCGACGCTCCCGAGACGCTGGTGTATCCCGGCAACATCAACGCGTATCTTGCCGACGCGCCCGACGTCTTCGTGTGGAACCGCAGCAAGCCTCTGTGCGATGTGCCCGAGATGGGCATAGGCAACAAGCCTATCGACGGCGGCAACTACCTCTTCAAGGAGGAGGAGCGAGAAGCGTTCCTGAAGAATGAACCCGGGGCGCAGAAGTTCTTTCGCACATGGCTCGGGTCGCAGGAGTTTCTGCACGGCAAACCGCGCTATTGCCTCTGGCTGGGCGATGCGACTTTCGGAGAACTGAAGGAGCTGCCGCTATGTCGCCAGCGCATCGAGGCTGTGCGGGAGTTCAGGCTCGCCAGCAAGTCGAAGCCCACGCAGAAGCTCGCGGAGACCCCGACGCGCTTCCATGTGGAGAACATGCCCGAAGGCAACTCGATTCTTATCCCCGAGGTCTCATCTGAAAGGCGTCGCTACGTGCCGATGGGATTTGTCGGACCCGAGACATTTTGCAGCAACCTCGTGCGGCTCATCCCCGATGCGACCCTCTACCACTTCGGCGTTCTGCACTCGCAGACGCACAACGCCTGGATGCGCACCGTAGCGGGTCGTCTGGAGAGTCGTTACCGCTACTCGGCCGGCGTGGTGTACAACAACTTCGTGTGGCCGGAGCCGACCGGCGAGCAGCGGGCACGCATAGAGCAATGTGCACAGGCCGTGCTCGACGCACGCGCCGCGCATCCCGATGCGACCCTCGCCGACATGTACGACCCCAGCAACGACTTCCTCTTCGACGACTTGGTTGCAGCCCATCGCGAGCTGGATGCCGCTGTCGAGGAGGCCTATGGCGTGAGCTTCGCCTGCGACGAGGAGAAGATAGTGGCTCACCTGTTCAGGCTCTACGCCGAAAAGGCATCGGAGCAGAGCTGATGCTCCAACCATTGGAAGGGAGCGAGACCATGGGGAAGGCGCCTAAATGCTGCCCGATGTGCGGGGAGCGCGACAAGTGGAAGCTGGTAGACACCACCAAGAAGGGATTCAGCGTGGGCAAGGCCGCCGTGGGCGGAATCCTGTTCGGAACGGTAGGCCTCATAGGCGGCGCGCTGGGCAAGAAGAAGCGCTGCTATTGCTGCGGCAATTGCGGCTTCTATCACGAGTACAACTAGCTTTTCCCTGTGCAGGGGAGATAATCTTCGAACGATAGATTTTTTCCCAAATCACAAGAATCTATCGTCCCTCGGACCATGGGATCTGGCTCGGGGCAGCGCGCAACCTACAGCGCTTCGTAATGCGTCCACATCCGCACTACCTTCACCGTCCCCTCGTAATGCTGGCCGTCTTGCTCGTATGGCTCGCGCAGGACCTGGTAGACGAATCTGTGCTGCAGGCTGATTCGCCTCGAGTAGAGTCCGGATAGATTGCCAACTAGCGCTTCGTACGCGGGTGGTCGAGCGAAGGGATCTTGCCTGACAACTTCGACGAGGTTCTTCGCCTTGGTGTCAAGGCCGGCGGCTTTGAGCTTCCTCGCATCTTTGGCAGCTTGCTTGGTAAACACGACATGCCACATGCTCACCACTCCAGAGCGTCTTCGCCAACGCAGTCTTCGATAGATTCGGCCGCGCCGTCGACGAGGGATTGCGCCATACCCGGAATCGCGTTGAGAAAGAGCGTTTCCTCGATTGCAGCCCAGTCGTCTTCGCCCACGAGGACTGCGCCCTTGCCCTTGCTGTTGGTGATCGTGACGGGAGCGCAGTTCTCGTTGACGCTGGCGATGAGGTTGTATAGGTCCTTGCGCGCGGCAGTTGCCGTTATCGATCCCATGTTGGGGCTCCTCTCTACGGTGTTCCTGGCTGACTTGACATTAGCGTACGTAAAAACGTACGTCAACTTGTAAGGCGCATCAGCCCAGCTGGAGAGAAACGTGGCTGCCGTCGGAGCACTTCTCCACCACCAGCTTGTTGGGGATCGCCTGCTTCAGCTCGCCCACGTGCGAGATGATGCCGATGAGCTTGTCGTTGGCGCTGATGCGCGAGAGCACCTCGATCACCAGGTCGAGAAGGTCGTCGTCGAGCGTGCCGAAGCCCTCGTCGATGAACATGCAGTCTAGGCCGATGCCGCCCGCGTTGTTCTGCACCGTGTCCGACAATCCCAGCGCCAGCGACATCGATGCCATGAAGCTCTCGCCGCCCGAGAAGGTGGACACCGGGCGGATGCCGCCGGTATCGTTGTCGCGCACGTCCAGCTCGAGGCCGTGCTGGCCGCCGCCTTCGCCCTTGCCGCGTACGAACTCGTAGCGGCCACCGCTCATTGTGGCCAGCCTCTGGTTGGCCAGCACGATCATCTGGTCGAAGAACACCGTCTGCACGTAGGTCTCGAGCGCAATCCTGTCGCTGCCGGCCACCGTGCCGTCTGCGGTGTCGCAGAGCACCTTGAGCACGCCGAGCCTCTCGTCGGTGCGCTCGAACTCCGACAGTTTGGCGCTGGCGCTCTTGATGACGTTGCGATTGCTGGAAATCCGGGAAGCGAGCGCGGTCTTGAGCTTGTCCGCCTGCTCGTGCTCGGCTCCCACCGCCGTTTCCTCGGCTTCGAGCGCTTTGGAATCCTCGATAACCTGCCCCTTGAGGAGCTGCTCGTTTTCGGCTATGGCCGACTGCGTCTGCGCAATGCCGGCCTGGCAATCCGCCAGAGCCTTCGCGGCTTTTGCGGCTTCTGCCTCCATTCCGTCGGCCTTCTGGACGAGAGCGCTGATCGCCGCCTCGGCCTCCGCTTTGCTGTCATGCTCGAGCGATGCCCGAGATTCCCCAAGCTGCTTCTCGATTTGCTCCGCCTTCGCGCTGCGGCTTTTGGCCTCTGCGTCGGCTTTGGCGAGAGCATCGCCGAACGTCTCGATGTCGTGCTCGGCGTTGGCGAGGCCCTGCCTCGTTTCGGGAGCCTTGCTAGCGAGTTTGCCGAGCTTGAGCGACTCGCGTTGCAGCTGCTCCAGCTCGTCTTCGAGCTTGCCCCTCTCGCGTTCGGACGTCTGGAGCAGCTCGTGGAGCGTTTGAAGGTCAACCTCCGGAGAGGCTCCCCCTGCGCTTGCGTTCGCGCCCGAGTTCATGGCTGCGTTCGCACTGGTGCCTGCAACGCCGGATTCATCGCCATCGCGCACGATCCATGGCGCGGTTAGATTCGACATCGCAGAGTCTGCCCACTCGGGCTTGCCGCACAGCTTCGACAATGCGGACTTGTCCGAGACCACCTTGGCACGTGCCGCCGATGCGGCGTTGGACTTCTCTACTGCATCTCGACGTGCTTCGCCCTCCAGCTCTCGTGCCGAGTCCAGCTCCTCCTGCGAAGGGGCATCGGCGGTCGCGGCTGCAAGGTGCGGATGTTCGACCGACCCGCACACGGGGCACGGCTTTCCGTCTGCAAGCTTCGAGGCCAGGACTCCCGCCTGCGAATCCAGATAGAGCCGCTCGATCTGGAGAGCCTCGCCCGCGCGCTGGTCCAGCAGGGCCGATGCCTCTTCGTACTCCTCCACGCGCTCCGAATATGCAAGCGCTGCCTTCTTCAGATCGCTGCAGGCGTTCTCCAAGTCGATGTGCCCGTCGATCCAGCTCTGCAGGGTCTGCACCCGGTCGTCGCACTTGCGCTTCTGCTCGACGGCGGCCTCTATCGCGGTGAGCTTCGTCCGCGCCTGCTCGGCGGCTTTGACGCTGCTATCCCTGCAGGCCTTCGCCTGCTCGGCGGCCTTCGCAAACCCGTCTGCCTCTTTGCGTGTGTCTGCCAGCTCTTTCTCGATCCGCTCGAGGTGGTCGTAGGCCGAAAGCCCGTTGCGCATGATGGCGATGCGTCCGCGCATGTCGTCGATCTGCGGCTGCGTCTCGACCCAGCGAACGTGCTGCTGCTCCAGCTTCGGCAGACGCTCTGCCGCAACGTCGTGCGCTTTCTTGGCGGCATCGAGTCTTGATGCCACTTCCGACAGCATGTCCGACCTCGACTTGCGCTTTGCGATGGCGGTCTTCCTGCGGTCGATTTCCTTCAGCGAATCTTCCACCTTGGCAAGCTGGGCTTCGTCGTCGTCGACCACCTGCTCCAACACGGCCAGCGCATCTACGGCTCCATATAC
>CAVFRF010000056.1:0-4315 GCA_963624975.1 Bacteroidaceae bacterium | reverse complement strand
CGGCGAAGAACTCGTTCCAGAACTGCGTGCCGATGATGCGGCGCTTCTGCTCGGGCTCCGTTACTCCATCGAGCAGCTTGGCATAGCGCTCCTCGGCGTGCACGTGGATGAAGTCCACGTCGAACTGCTTGGTGAACACCTCTTCCACCTGCTCGGGCTCGCCCTTGCGCAGCAGGCCGTGGTTGATGAACACGCACGTCATCTGCTTGCCCACGGCGCGGGCGCCGAGCGCGGCCACCACGGAGGAGTCCACGCCGCCGGAGAGCGCCAGGATCACACGGTCCTCCCCCACCTTCTGGCGGAAGTCGGCCGTCATGGTCTCCACCAGGTTGTCCATGGTCCAGGCACGCTCGAGTCCGCAGATGCCGAACAGGAAGTTGGAGAGAATCTGCTGGCCAAACTCGGTGTGCTTGACCTCGGGATGGAACTGCGTGGTGTAGATGCGGCGCTCGGCGTTTTCCATCGCGGCCACGGGGCACACGTCGGTGGAAGCCGTGACCACGAAGCCCGCGGGCACCTCGCTCACCGCGTCGCGATGGCTCATCCACACGGTCTGCAGCTCGGGCGTGCCCTCGAACAGCGCACCTCCCGCAACATGCAGGCCGGCAGGGCCGTACTCGCCCTTCTCGGTGTGGCCCACCTTGCCGCCAAGCTCCACGGCGACGGTCTGGTGGCCGTAGCAGAATCCCAGTATCGGCACGCCCAGCCCCAGCACCTCGGGGTCGATCTTGGGCGCGTCGTCGGCATACACGCTCGCGGGGCCTCCCGACAAGATGATGGCCGAAGGCGCCATCTCGCGCACCTCGGCGGCCGATATGTCGCACGGCACTATCTCGGAATACACGTTGAGGTCGCGCACGCGGCGGGCTATCAGCTGCCCGTACTGCGCGCCGAAGTCGAACACGAGAACTTTCTGGTTGATGCTGGCATCCTGCACGATTGGCTCCCTTTCCCTAAAACTGTCCGCGGCCTGCGCGGCCCACACGGCCTGCGCGACCCGCACGGCCCACACGACCTGCTCGGCCTACACGTTGAACCTGAAGTGCATGATGTCGCCGTCTTGCACCACGTAGTCTTTGCCCTCCATGCGCAGCTTGCCGGCCTGCTTGCAGCCGGCCTCGCCGCCCAGCTCCACGTAGTCGTCGTAGCTGGCGGTCTCGGCCTTGATGAAGCCGCGCTCGAAGTCGGAGTGGATCACGCCGGCGGCCTGCGGAGCCTTAGCCCCCTTGCGCACCGTCCAGGCCTTGACCTCCATCTCGCCCGCCGTGAAGAACGACTGCAGCCCCAGCAGGTCGTAGGCCTCGTGTACAAGGCGCACCAGACCCGACTCCTCGAGGCCCAGCGACTCCAGGAACTCCACGGCCTCTTCGGGCTCTAGCTCGGCCAGGTCGGCCTCGGTCTTGGCGCATATGGGAATGGGGTCGATGCCGTCGATGGGCTCGACCTCGCATCCGATCTGGTCCTCGTCGATGTTGGCGAGGTACATAAACGGCTTCATGGTAATGAGGTGCAGGTCGTAGAGCAGCTCGCGCTCCTCGTCGGTCATCTCCATGGTGGAGGCCATGTTGCCCTCGTTGAGGTGCTCGAGCACGCGCTTGGCCATCTCGAGCTTGGGAACGTTGGCCTTGTCGCGCTTGGCCTCCTTCTCCAGCCGGCCCAGCGCCTTCTCCACCGTGGCAAGGTCGGCCAGCACCAGCTCGGTGCGGATGACCTCGCAGTCGCCCTGCGGGTCGATCTTGCCCGTCACATGCACCACGTCGGGGTCGCTGAAGTAGCGCACCACCTCGCAGATCGCATCGGTTTCGCGGATGTTGGCCAGAAACTGGTTGCCCAGGCCCTCGCCTTCGCTGGCGCCCTTCACCAAGCCTGCGATGTCCACGAACTCCACCGTTGCCGGCACGATTCTGCCCGGATGCACGATGTCGGCGAGCTTCTGGAGCCTCTCGTCGGGCACCTCCACGATGCCCACATTGGGGTCGATGGTGGCAAACGGGTAGTTGGCTGCCAGGCCGCCCTTGCGGGTGAGCGCGGTAAACAGAGTGGATTTGCCCACGTTGGGCAGGCCGATTATTCCTAGCGATAGAGACACACGGGACTCCTTCTCAACATGTTTTCAAACGATGCTATGATAGCACCCATGAATAGCGCGGATTTCCACAACACCACACATGGCGAGAGCTGCGACGGCCAGCTTGCAGAAGAAGTGCAGGACGAAGCGGGCGAGAAGCCCGAGGCCGAAAGCGGGCAACCCGCCCCCGCGGGGCAGCAGCCTGCCCCCGCAGGGCAGCAGCCCGCCCCCTCCCCCGCACCCGAAGCAGACAACCGCCCCTCGAAGATCCTGGTGATGCACGCGTCGGTGGGATCCGGCCACCGTGCGGCGGCGGAGGCCATCGCGCACGCGTTGCGCGACCAGATCGCGTCCGGCGACAAGCTGGTGGACGATCAGCCCGACGACATCGAGGTCGAGGTGCTCGACAGCCTCGACTTCGCGCGCTTCTACATCGACGGCAACAAGACGGCCTCGGGATTCGTGGGACCCACCCGCCCGTTCTACGACGTGTTCTGGCGCTACTTCTTTACCGGACGCATCCTGTGGCACGGCGGCAAGCAGTGGCTGCGGGTTATGTTTCCCAAGTTCGCCCACTGGGTGCGCGACAACAAGCCGGCGGCCATCGTGTGCACGCACATCACGGCCGCCAACATCGCGGTGGGCGCCCGTTGCAAGGTTAAGTCCGACTTCCCCATAATCTGCGTGCCCACCGACTACGAGGTCGAAGGGCAATGGCCCCACCACTACACCGACCTCTTCTGCGCTGCCAACGGCTACATGGCCGAGACGCTGAGGGCACGCCGCATCCCCGACCATAGAATCCTGGTTACCGGCATTCCGGTGAACCCCTCCTTCTCGCACGAGCACGACCGCGCGCAGGCCCGCGCCCGATGGGGATTCGACGACAACACCAAGGTTGCGCTCGTGCTGGCCGGCGCCAAGCTGCCCAAGCCCTATCTGCGGCTGCGCGAGACGCTCGACAACCTCATGCCGCACCTTGGCAACTTCCCCGACATGAAGTTCGTGTTCGTGGCCGGAAGCGACGAGGAGTACGCCGCCCACCTGCGCAGGAACGTGGAGCTGGAGGGCCTCGGCAACGTGGAGGTCATGGGGTACGTGGACGACATGCCCGAGCTTATGGCGGCATGCGACTTCACGATCTGCAAGGCCGGCGGCCTCACCGTCACGGAGTGCCTGTGCGCCCGCTGCCCGATGGTGCTGGTGGGCAAGGCCTACGGTCAGGAGAAGGCCAACGTGCGCATGCTCACCTCGCGCGGCTCGGCCATGCACGTGCAAACGTGGCGCGAGCTGCTGGAGACCATCTACTACATCGACAAAGACGAGACCATGCTCGACTCGCTCATGCGCAACGTGGAGAGGGTGAGGCTGCCCAACGCCGCGCGCGACATCGCACAGGCCACGATCGAGATGGCCTACTCCCCCGTGCGCGAAGAAGACAGCAAGCGCCGCACGAGCTACCACTTCCTTGTGGGCATCGGCGACAAGCCCGCGCACACCCGCTAGAGCTGGACACTAGAGACAAGAAAAGCTCCCGCCCGGAACCTCCGGACGGGAGCTTTTGAGTTCGAATGGCGGAGAGCTGGGGATTCGAACCCCAGAAGGGTTTGTGACCCTTACTCACTTAGCAGGCGAGCACCTTCGGCCTCTCGGTCAGCTCTCCGCTAGTTAGAATAGCAAAACAATCGCAAAAGCGCACGCCCCAAATTGCAACCGGATACCAAATGCGCCATCGCCCGGCAAGCGGCCATCGTGAGGCACTCGCCGCCCGCTGCCGCCGTTCCCAAAAAGTTCGCGCCGAACATGGCTTTGGATTTGACACCGCCGCCTCGCGGTGCCACAATCTCTAATGCGAGATGCGCCGTTACCTCAGCCGGATAGAGGGTCTGACTACGAATCAGAACGCCGGGGGTTCGAATCCCTCACGGCGCGCCACTCGAAATTAAAAGCCGCAGCTCCGCAAGGAGCCGCGGCTTTCTTGTTGTTGCGCGGGAAACGCTTGCGCCGCTCGCGATTGACGCAACGCTCACGCTCGCGTCCGCGACGGCGACACGCAAAAGCTCCGCCGCAATCACGTCTCGATTGCAGCGGAGCTTCCTTCAGCAGCGTTCGCGTCGGCCAGGCAAGCCGTCCGGCAGGCAACTCGGCCGGACGTCCGGTCGGCCAACCTCAGCCCAGCTCTATGCCAGCGGCTCCTTGGTGATCGTCTCGATGCCGTTCATGTAGGGCACCAGCACCTCGGGCACC
>CAVFRF010000055.1:0-33056 GCA_963624975.1 Bacteroidaceae bacterium | reverse complement strand
TCCTGCATGTCCTTGTTGTAGGCCAGCGGCAGCGACTTCATGGTCACCAGCAAGCCAACCAAGTCGCCCACGACCCTGCCCGTCTTGCCGCGAATCAGCTCGGCAAAGTCGGGGTTCTTCTTCTGCGGCATGATCGACGATCCGGTGGAGTAGGCATCCGACATGGTCACGAAGCCGAATTCGCCGGTAGACCAGTAGATCAGCTCCTCGCACAGGCGCGAAAGATGCATCATGCCCACCGAGCAGGCGTAGTTGGTGTCGAGGAGGAAGTCCCTGTCCGACACCGCGTCGAGCGAGTTGGGCGACACCGAGGCAAAGCCGAGCTGTTCGGCCACGAAGCTGCGGTCGAGATCGTAGGTCGTGCCTGCCAGCGCCGCGCTGCCGAGCGGCAGCACGTCGGCGGAGCCGAACGCCGCGCGCAGCCTGCCGAAGTCGCGTGCCAGCATCCAGAAGTACGCCATCATATGGTGCGACAGCAGCACCGGTTGCGCGCGCTGCATGTGGGTGTATCCGGGCAGCACGGTCTCGCGTTCGCGGAGAGCCACGTCGTAGAGCGCTTGCTGCAGGTCCACCACGCCATGCGCGACGGCAGCGAGCTGGCCTTTCACGTGCAGACGGGTGTCGGTCGCCACCTGGTCGTTGCGGCTACGCGCCGTGTGCAGGCGGCCGCCGGCCTCTCCGATGCGCCTCGTAAGCTCGGCCTCTACGGCCATGTGAATGTCTTCGTCGTTGTCGTCGAACACGAACTCGCCGTTCTCGATGGCCTCGGCCACCTCGCGGAGTCCGCGCTCGATCAGCTCGGCGTCTTCAACCGAGATGATGCCCTGCTTGCCCAGCATCTGCGCATGCGCGATGGATGCGGTGATGTCGCTCTTCCACATCTGCCTGTCAACGGAGAGTGAGGCCCCGAAGCTCTGCGTAAATGCCTCGGGACTCTCCTCGAAGCGTCCTCCCCACAGCGCGTGGTTTCCGTCTGCGTGGTTGCCGTCCAGAGTCACTTCTAGCCTCTCCTCTTCTGGGCCCAAACCTTGGTGGGCAGGCCGAACAGCTCGATGAAGCCGGCCGATGCCGAGTGGTTGAAGCTGTCGGCCGCGTCGTAGGTCGCCAGGCTGTAGTCGTACAGGGCGTCGTCGCTCTTGCGTCCCACCACGGTGCAGTTGCCCTTGTAGAAGCGCAGGCGCACGGTGCCGTTGACGGGCTGCTGGGTGTAGGCGATGAAGGCGTCCATGGCGTTCTTGAGCGGCGAGTACCAAAGTCCGTTGTACACGATGGTGGCCCAGTCGTGCTCGAGCTTGAGCTTGTAGTGCAGCGTCTCGCGCTCCAGGCACATGTCCTCGAGAGCCTTGTGGGCCTCGATGATCGCCATCGCGCCGGGCTGCTCGTAGCACTCGCGCGACTTCACGCCCACGAGACGGTTCTCGATCATGTCGATGCGGCCATAGCCGTTGCGGCCCGAAATCTCGTTCATCTTGAGGATGAGCTGGTGCATGGTGAGCTTCTCGCCGTTCACGGCCACGGGCTTGCCATGCTCGAACTCGATCTCCACGTACTCGGCCTTGTCGGGAGCCGCCTCGGGCGACACCGTCATGGTGTAGATGTCCTCGATCGGCTCGTTCCAGGGATCCTCGAGGAATCCGCACTCGATGGCGCGGCCCCACAGGTTGTCGTCGATGGAGTAGGGCGAAGCCTTGGTGGTGGGCACCGGCACGCCGTGTGCCTCGGCCCAGTCCATCTCCTCGTTGCGGGTGTGCAGGTCCCACACGCGCACGGGGGCGATGATCTCGAGCGAGGGGTCGAGCGCCCTGATGCCGCACTCGAAGCGCACCTGGTCGTTGCCCTTGCCGGTGCAGCCGTGCGCGATGTACTTGGCGCCGTGCTCATGGGCGGCATCCACAAGATGCTTCACGATCACGGGACGCGAAAGCGCCGACAGCAGCGGGTACTTGTTCTCGTACATGGCGTTGGCGAAGATGGCCTTGTCGAGGTACTCGTCGCAGAACTCGTCGCGCATGTCGGCCACGATCGACTCGATGGCTCCGATCTTGAGGGCCTTCTCGCGGGTGGTCTCGAGGTCGGCGCGCTCCTGTCCCACGTCGCCCGCCACGCAAATCACGTCGAGGTCCATCTCGTCCATGAGCCATCTGATGCACACGGAGGTGTCGAGTCCTCCCGAATATGCCAGCACTACCTTGTCTCTGCTCATTTGCATTCAGCTCCTTCGTCCGTCTTCCCGGCTTGCTCGCCGGATTATCACCTGTTTATGCTTGCTTGCGCCGCCGCGTCCCGCGCTTCCGCAGGTCGCGCCCTGCGCCTTGCGATGTACTAGCCCTTGAGATTCGCCAGCGACTCTGCAAAGTCCTTCGCGTCCTTCTCCGAACGCGCCACTGCCAAGATCGTGTCGTCGCCGGCCACGGTGCCCATGAGGTGCTGCGAGTCCGTGGCATCGAGTGCCGCGGCCACGCCCGATGCAGTGCCCGGCAGCAGCTTGACCACCACGAGGCTGCCCGAGTGCTCAACCGTCTTCACGAGATCGGTAACGAGCTTCTTGAGGTTGAGGTCCTCCGGCAGCACGTAGGCGCCGTCGTACGCCTTGAGAAGCCCCAGATCCGAAACATCTCTCGAGATTGTGGCCTGCGTGCATTTGCAGCCCTCCTTCTCGAGGTACTCCACCAGATCGCGCTGCGTCTTGATGCTGTGCGACCTCACGATCTTCTTGATGATTGCCTTTCGTTCCTCTCGCTTTCCCATCTTCAAAAGATCCTTTCTATCGGGAAAGAAAGCCTGTGCCGTCTGTTTAAGCCATTATGAGCGAGAGGAGAGCCTTCTGCGCATGCAGCCTGTTCTCCGCCTCGTCGTAGATGGCCGATTGCGGTCCGTCCATAACCTCGTCGGTAACCTCCTCGCCGCGATGCGCCGGCAGGCAGTGCATGAAGATGGCGTTTGGCGCCGCAAGCGACATCATCTTGGCATCCACCTGATAGCCCGCGAAGGCCGCCAGCCTCGCGTCGTGCTCGGCCTCGTCGCCCATGGAGGTCCAGGTGTCGGTGATCACGATATCGGCACCCGTCACGGCCTCGACCGGGTCGCGCATCAGCTCGAGCTTGGCGCCCGTGGCCTTGGCCGCTTCGAGGCACTCCTTGAAGTTGCTCTCGCTGGGCTCGTACCCCTCGGGGGTGGCGATCTTCACGTTCATGCCGGTGAGCGCGCCGCCTTCCAGGTAGGTGTTGGCCATGTTGTTGCCGTCGCCCACATATGCCATGGTGAGCTTGTCGAGGTCGCCCAGGTGCTCCCTCGCGGTGAGCATGTCGGCCAGCACCTGGCAGGGGTGGTAGTCGTCGGTGAGGGCGTTGACCACGGGTATGGATGCCCACTTGGCAACCTCCTCCACCTTGGCCTGCGCGAAGGTGCGGATCACGATGGCATCCACGAACCTCTCCAGCACCATCGTGGTGTCCTTCACCGACTCGCCGCGCGAGAAAGCCGAATGGCTGTCCGACATCACTATGGAATGCGCTCCCAGCCTGGTAGCCCCCACGTCGAACGAGTTGCGGGTGCGCATCGAAGGCTTCTCGAGGATGATGGCCACGGCCTTGTTCTCGTACGGCTTCTCGTAGATGCCCGCCGCCCAATCGGCCTTCTGCTTGGCGGCGGTGTCTAGCACCAGCTTCACCTCCTCGGGGGTAAGGTCCAGCAGGCGCAGGACGTCTCGGCCCGCAAGCGGGTTGCCGGTGTACGGGTTTGCGGTTTGCGTCATCGCGGTTCCTCCTTATCGGATTTCGTTCAAGATGCTGGAAAGCTTGCCGGCAAGCACGTCCACATCGTCTTTCGTGCAGATGAGCGGGGGCACGAACCTCAGCACGTCGGGGCACGGCGCGTTGAGCACCAAGCCCGCCTCGAGGCCCTTGGCCACCACGTCGGCTGCTATCGGCGAATCGAGCTGTGCGCCGCGCATGAGGCCCAGGCCCCTTACCTCGGTCACACCGTCGAGCGCCTCGAGTTTCTGGGCCAAGTAGCTGCCCACTTTGCGCGAGTTGGCTGCCACGTCCAGCTCCAGCATGGTGTCGATCGTGGCCAGAGCCGCCGTCACGGCCATGGGGTTGCCGCCGAACGTCGAGCCGTGATCGCCGGGCTGCATGGCATCGGCAACCTCGGCGCGCGCCGCGAAGGCGCCCATCGGAAAGCCCGATGCGATGCCCTTGGCCATGGTGACCACGTCGGGTTCGATACCGTAGTGCTGGAACGCGAACGCGTGCGTGCCGCAGCGGAAGAAGCCCGTCTGCACCTCGTCCACGATGAGCAGGATGTCGCGCTTTGCGGTCTCCTCGCGCAGTGCCTGCAGATACTCCACGCTGCACGGGTTGATGCCGCTCTCGCCCTGGATGCATTCCACCACGACGGCGCACACATGGTCGCCCTCGGCCTCCAGCGCATCGAAGAACGATTGCATGTCGTTCTGCTCGATTTTGCGGAAGCCGTCTGGAAGCGGCCTGAAGATGTCCTGCTTGGAAGGCTGTCCGGTCGCGGCGATCGTGGCGATCGTGCGTCCATGGAACGACTTGCCCAGGTACAGCACGGTCTTGGCATCCTTGCGGCCGCGCATGTCGGCGTAGCGGCGCGCGAGCTTGAACGCGCCCTCGTTGGCCTCGGCGCCGGTGTTGGCGAAGAACGTCTTGAACACTCGCTCGTCGTCGGCCGAGACGTCGGCATCGGTGCCGGCGGCTGCCGCACCCGCCACGTCTCCTGCGATGAGGCGCGAGATCTTCTGCGCCAGCAATCCGCGTCCGTTGGCGTAGTAGTAGTTGCTCGTCTGCATGAGCTTGGCGGCCTGCTCCTGCACGGCCTTCACGATAGCCGGGTGAGAGTGTCCCAGCCCCACGACCGCGATTCCGCCCAAAAAGTCGAGATACTCCTTGCCGTCGCTGTCCACGAGCGTCATGCCGTGGCCTTCGACGAACTCCACGGGCTTGCGCCCGTAGGTGTGCATCACGTACTTGCTTTCCAGCTCCATCTCCCGAGCCAGGCTTGGCTTTAGCATAGCTTGTCTACTTCCTTCCACCTAGTACTGCAGCTTCGACGCGAAGTTCATGAGCGGCAGCGTCTCGAAATCGTCGTGAGAGTCGCCCGCGTCCGGCGTGACCATGGTGCCCACACCCTTGTCGGTGAACATCTCGAGCAGCAGCGAATGCGGCACCGTGCCGTTGAGGAGGTGCGCACGCGGCACGCCTGCCTCAAGGGCCTCCACCACTGCGTCGATCTTGGGAATCATGCCCTTCGAGAGCGTGCCCGAGTCGGCCAGCTCCTGCGCTTCCGACATGGTGAGCCTCGAGATGAGCGAGTCCTTGTCGTCGAAGTCGAGGTAGAGTCCGTCCACGTCCGACAGGAACACCACCTTGTGGGCGCCGATCGCCGCCGCCACCGCGCCCGCCGCAGAGTCGGCGTTCACGTTGTAGAAGCGCTTGCTGTCCTCGCTCACGGCGATCGAGGCGATCACCGGAATGTAGTCCTTCTCCACCAGGTCCTTGATGTACTCGGTGTTCACGTGCACCACGTGTCCCGTGTTGCCGTGCTCCTCGTCGTAGGGCTCGGCCACCAGAGTCGAGGCCTCGGCTCCCGACATGCCCACGGCGATGGCTCCGTGCCTGTTCATCGCGCCCACCAGCTCGGTGTTTACCTTGCCGATGAGCACCTGCCTCACGATCTCCATGGTCTCGTCGTCGGTAACACGCAGGCCGTCCACGAACTTCGACTCGATGCCCACGCGCGCCAGCATCGCGTTGATGTCCTTGCCGCCGCCGTGCACCAGGATCGGGTTGAGGCCCATAATCTTGAGCATCACGATGTCGCTCATCACCTGCGCGCGCAGCTCGCCGTCTACCATAGCCGCGCCACCGTACTTGATCACCATGGTCTTGCCGGTCACGTTCTTGATCCACGGCAGGGCCTCGATGAGCACCTCAGCCAGCTGGGTGAGCTTGTGGGTGTCGTTCTTGCGGTCTCTCTCGAACTGCATCTTCTCGTCGTCTCCGAATCTTTCCGCTTGCGTGTTTGCGGCTGGCGTCTGAGTTGCTAAAGGCCCCCTTGGAACCTGCGCTTTTAGGACCTGTAGTCCGCGTTGATCGAAATGTATCCGTGGGTAAAGTCGCACGTCCACACGCGCGACGCGCCATCGCCGCATCCGAGGTCGGCTTCCACCACGATGTTGTCGTTGGCATCGAACAGGCGCAACGCCTCGTCTTCGTCGAAGGCCACGGGCAAACCGCCCTCGCAGACCTTCATGCCCATGAGGCTGATGCTCACGCCGTACTGGTCGAACGTCGCGCTGCTCTTGCCCAGCGCCGCCGCCAGCCTGCCCCAGTTGGCGTCGTGGCCGGCGATCGCCGTCTTCACCAGCGGCGAGTTGGCCACCGACTTGGCCGCGATGTAGGCGTCCTCGTCGTTGGCGGCGCCGGTGACCTTCACGGTCACGAGTTTGGTGGCGCCCTCGCCATCGGCCGCCATCTGGCGTGCCAGGCTCACGCACAGCGTCTTGAGCGCGGCTTCGAACTGCGCGAACACCGGGCAGTCCGCGGTGATGGTCTTGCCGGCCGCGGCACCGGTGGCCAGCAGGAACACGCTGTCGTTGGTCGACATGTCGCTGTCCACGGTCACGCAGTTAAACGAGATGTCCACCGCATGCTTGAGTGCGAGCTTGGCAGCCGCAGGGTCGATCATGCAGTCGGTGGCGATCACGCTGAGCATGGTGGCCATGTTGGGCTCGATCATGCCCGAGCCCTTGGCCATGCCGCCGATGTGGTACACGACCTCGGTGCCGTCCGACTCCGTCGCGACGAACTCGACCGCAGCCTGCTTGGGCACGGTGTCGGTGGTCATGATGGCGCCTGCCGCAGCGAGTCCGCCCTCGAGGTCGGTGCCGTCGTGCGGGCCAAGTGCATCAACCAGCTGCCCGATGCCGTTTTCGAACTTCTGCATATCCAGCTGCACGCCAATCACTCCGGTGGAAGCCACCAGCACGTCGTTAGCGTCGCAGCCGAGCTTGCCGGCCGTCGCCTTGGCCGACTTCACCGCGTTGTCGAAACCCACGTCGCCTGTAGCGGCATTGGCGATTCCGGAGTTGAGCACCACCGCACGAGCGTGTCCCGACTCCACGTGCTTCCTGCTCACCTGCACGGGAGCCGCGCAGAACTTGTTGGTGGTAAACACGGCCGCCGCCGCAGAACCTTCGGGCACGCTCACCAGCGTGAAGTCGTATTTGTCGGAGTTCTTGCGAAATCCCGCATGCATGGCCGAAACGCTCACGCCAAGCGGACGCGATACCCCGCCTTCGATAAACGCGACCCCGTCTGCCGCCTCGTCGAAGAAGTCGATGTTCTTCTGCTGTGCTGTGGTTTCCATCTCTTCAGGTCCTCTGTATCTCTCTTCGCAGCTGCGCCCCCGCCGGCATCGTTGCCATCGCGGGTTCAACCTGCGCGTTTTCTTTCTTCCCTATACCGCCGGACTCGTGAACTCCAGCCCCGCGTCCTCGGCCATTCCGCATATCAGGTTGGCGCACTGCACGGCCTGCGTCGCGGCTCCCTTGTCGAGGTTGTCGATCGCCGCCGATGCGATGAGCGTGCGGGTGCCCTCGTCGAAGGCCAGGCCCACATGCGCGTGGTTGCCGCCGTTGACGCTGGCGGTCTGCGGCATCTCGGTGCCCAGGAAGTGGACGAAGCCCTCCCCTGCATATCGCGACTCGTAAGCAGCCAGCGCCTTCTCGAGGGTCGCTCCATCGGCGACCCGTATGTTGGCCATCGAGAGCAGTCCCCGCTTCATGGGCACCAGTATCGGCGAGAACGCGATGCGCACCTCGTGACCAGCGGCTTCGGTAAGCTCCTGCTCGATTTCGGGGGTGTGCCTGTGCTTGCCGGCGGAATACGCCTGCACCGACTCGTTGGCGTGGCAGAAATGCGTGCGGGCGTTGGCCTTCTTGCCTGCTCCCGACACGCCCGAAAGCGCGTTGACCACCACGTATCCATCGCGATCCAGCCCAGCGGCAAGCGCCGGCATCGATGCCAGGATCGTAGCCGTCGGATAGCATCCAGCACACGCGACCAGCGGCGTGGTCGACGCGTCGGCCTTGTCCCAGGCGCTGCCCAGCGCCTTCAGGTCGTCTCGATGCGTCTCGGGCTGGCCATACACGGCCTTTGCCAGCAGCTCCGGCGAGGTGTGCTCGACTCCATACCATTTGGCGTAAACGTCTTTGTCGTGGATGCGATAGTCGGCCGACAGGTCCACCACCGCAACGCCATGCTGCAGATACGCAGGGGCGCATGCCATGGCAGCCGTGTGGGGCACCGCCAGAAACACGATGTCGGCAATGTCGGCAATCGCGTCCACGCCCGACTTCACGAACCTGAGGTCGGTATAGCCCTCGAGCGCCGGATACACGCTCGCAAGCCTCTCGCCCTCCAGGGAGTCCGACGATGCGGCCGCCAGCTCGAATCCGGGATGGCGCAGCAAGGTCCTCGCAACCTCTATCCCCGCATATCCCCCAGCTCCGATTACCGCCGCCTTGTACATCTTTCGCATCTCCTCGTCGTTTCGTGCCGCGCTTGCCGCAGCACAACGTCCGCCATCGCCAAACCCGCGTCGGCAATGCAGATTACTTCAAAATCAAATAGGAGAATATACGAATAATTAGCTTGGATTCCGAGACTTTATGCAAAAATATTTGAGCGTGCAGTTTTTTCCGCAAGCCGCTTCACGTCGTGCGCATGTAGTTAGGACGGATTATGAACGAAATCATAATAATCCCGTTCATAATCTACTCGAACTCCACCACTTCGTCGTCGGAGTCTATGAAGCGGGGCTTGTAGCCCGGAATCTGAGCCGCCAGGCATTCCTTGATGTCGCGGCCGGTGCCCGAAAGCGACGAGGCCAGCGCGCGCAGCTTCAGCTCGACCTCGCGCGGGCTTACCGGCTCGTCGTTCGAGATCATGATGTCTTTGATAGAGGTGGCCTGCGTCTCCTCGCTCAGGGTCCACAGCTCCTCCGCGAGCTTCTCGCCCGGGCGAAGGCCGGTGAACTCGATCTTGATGTCCACGCCGGGACGCAGCCCCGAAAGCTTGATGAGATTAGTGGCCAGGTCAACGATCTTGACTGGCTTGCCCATGTCGAGGATGAAGATCTCGCCGCCCTTGGCGAGGCCGCCAGCTTGGATCACGAGGCGCGATGCCTCGGGGATGGTCATGAAGTAGCGTGTCATGTCGGGATGCGTGACGGTAACCGGGCCGCCCTCGGCGATCTGCCTCTTGAACAGCGGGATCACGCTACCGTGCGATCCCAGCACGTTGCCGAACCTCACGGCGGCGAACACGGTGTCGGAATCCTGCGAGAACGATTGCACGATCATCTCGCCCAGCTTCTTGGTGGCGCCCATCACGCTCGACGGATTCACCGCCTTGTCGGTGGAGATGAAAATGAACTTCTTCACGCCGTGGATGCTGGCTGCCCTCGCGACGTTCATAGTGCCGAACACGTTGTTGCGCACCGCCTCCTGCGGGCACGACTCCATGAGCGGAACGTGTTTGTGCGCCGCCGCGTGAAACACCACGCTGGGCTCGTACTTCAGAAACACCGAGGCCAGTCGCTCGTAGTCGCGCACCGAGCCTATCTCGACCACGATCTCTACGTCGTCGTACTTCTGCTGAATTTCCTTCTGCAGCTCGTAGGCCGTGTTCTCATAGATGTCGAACACCACGATGCGAGCCGGTGCCGCCACGCACAGCTGCCTCACCAGCTCGGAGCCGATCGAGCCTCCACCGCCGGTAACCAGCACGGTCTGTCCCGAAATGTACCCGATCACCTGGCGCGTGTTGAGCACCACCTCTTCGCGTGCCAGAAGGTCGGTCACGTCCACATCGCGCAGCTTCACGTCGCCGAGCTGTTCGGTGGGAATGTCGCGCACGTTGGGAAGGGTGAGCAGGTGACATCCGGTAGACATGCAGATGGTGTAGATGTCGTGGACATCGACCTTCGATGCCGAGGGCAGCGCGAGCACGATCTGCTCGATGCGGTAGCGCTTCACCAGCGACTGGATGTCGTTCCTGTCTCCTGCCACCGGCACTCCGTGGATGCGCATGCCCCGTTTGGCGGGGTCGTCGTCGACGGCCACCACCGGAAGTCCCTGCATGTTGTAGTCGCCGGTGGACATGCGGTTGATGGTGAGCGAGCCGGTCTCACCCGCGCCCACGATGAGGGTACGCTTGCGGTCGCTCTTGGCGGGGCGCTTGACGATCGCGCCCTTGCTGTAGTGGATGATCTTGAAAACGTAGCGGGCCCCGCCCACGAACACCCACAGCAGCAGCATCGCCACGAAGAACACGCGAATCGGAAGACGCACGTCCACCAGAAACAGCACTATCGCGCCGATGAACGTGGAGAGCGACACGGAAGCTACGATCTTGAGAAGTTCGGGAGCCGAAGCATATTCCCAGAGGTCGGTGTAGAGCCTGAATGCCTCGGCGACGATGCAGTTGATTACCGCCAAGATGCCTATGTGAAACAGGACGTCGGTCGAGACGAGGATGTCCTCGGCCTGTCCTGTTCCCACGGTTGCGAGCAGATATGCGATGTAGGTCGCGCATATGTCCCATATGAGAAGGCATATCGCGCGGGTTGTAAGCTTTGTACCCATAGGCGGTAGTCTACCACTTGATGCATGGAATCGAAGGTTCGCACCCCGCAGGGCTTCCCAAGCGGAAGCGATGCCCTTCTACGGCTACCTTCCGAACAGCCGACGCTTGCGGCGCCCCGGCTTCGGCACGTCGGCACGATCCGAACCGCCGTCTCGCAGGCAGCCGATCGACTCGAGCTGCATGTCGCACATCTGTCCCACGAGCCTTCGCTCGCAGTCGATGCGCTCCTCGATGAGGGCCATCTTGTCGAGTCCCAGCAGCTCCACCTTGCGCCTGTTCTCCCAGTTGCCAGCCCCGGCACCGCAATCCCGCAGGTCTCGAACCACCGGCGACACCGTCGCGCCTATCGCCTCGCGCACCCGCTCCGACATGCCGTCGGTCTGCCCGTCCAAGCATCCGAGCGCGAAGTCGGCGAGCCACTGCGCGTAGCTTCCGGCAAACACTCGCCTGTCGTGGCGCTCGAAGAACGGGGCCGCTCCCACAGCCAGCTCCAACCTGCGCTCGATCTGTCCCAAGGTGAGCGACTGCGCGAACTCCTCGCGGTCGTACACGATGCCCGACAGCGGCGATGCTGTGCGATGCACCGTTTCTGCCCCGCACAGGGCGCGAATAGCGACCAGCTCGTCGTCGATTGGGTTGTCGCAAGCGAAGTCGCCCCCGCGCAGCACAACATCGAGGTGCTCGCGCTCGATGAGCATCCCGCCAAGGTTGGCACCGCATATCTGCAAGATGCTGCCAGCGCAGGCTTTCGGCCCGAACGGCGAGAGCGGCAGATAGTCGGCTTCATATCGGGTCGAGAGATATCGCCCGCTTTTAGAGTCGGCAACCTGCATGTGAAACGAGAAGACCTCCACATGGTCGCGTTTGAAGCGCGACGCAGAGTCCGCAAGCCTCGCTGCAGCACCGGGGGCAAGTCGCGAGCATCCGTTCAAGAACAGCACGTATCGCCCCGACGAAGCCTCCAGACCCGCACGCCTCATCGCGGCGGCATCGCCGTCGCAGCGCACCTCCGCCATGGGCAGGTCGTACTTCGTGATGCTCCGGGGAAGCTCGCCCGGGCTCACGCACACCAGCTCGAAGCCCGTGCACGTCTGCGCGGCAATCGATTTCATGAGCTTGCCGCCGTTGCCATATCGCGGGTCGAGCACGGCGATTATCGAAATCAAGTCAGCAGACGAGTGCGATGCATGCACGACGATCCCCCTCCGTCTACAAACGGCCCGTGAGGCTCTCCGCCAGCTCGACTATCTGCTTGTAGGAGTGTTTGCGGTCGAACTGCTCTTCGGCGATACGCCGTGCAATGGCGCCCATGCGGGCGCGTCCCTCGGCATCTTCCGCCAGAGCCAGGATGCAAGCCGCCAGCGCCGGCGCATCCTCGGCGCGCACGTTCACGCCGAAGCCGTCGTCTTCGACCTTCTCGCGAAACTCGCGGCTCTCCCCCGTGTTGATCATGGGGATTCCCGCCGCCAGGTAGTCGCCGATCTTGGTCACGATCGATTGCGGAGCCTTCTTCACCAGAGAGTTGATGGTGATGTCCGACTTGGCAAGCCAGGCCGCCATCGTCGGATAATCCACGTAGCCCAGGAAGTCCACGTTGCAGTCGCGCGACGATGCAAGCTCCTGCAGCTTGCCCTCGTCGGGGCCGCCGCCCAGCACCTTCACGCGAATCTCGTCGTGTCCCGCGGCCTTGAGCTTGCAGGCCGCTTCCACGAGCGTGGCGATGTCGTAGCTCTTGCCCAGCGTGCCGGCGTAGGTGACCCATATCTCGCCATCGGGCTTTGCGACCTCGTCGTCATGCTCGCGCACTCCCGCGTCGAACATGGCAAGATCGTTGCCCACGTACACGGTGATGTGGGGGACGCTCTGGTTGCAGTCGGTGTAGGGCCGCATCGCGTACTCGTCCGAAGTGCCCACCACCGCAGACACCCTCCGGTACACCTCGCGCGCATCGCGGGCAAGTCCCGAAAACGCGATGTCGCTCACGATCGGCACGTCCAGCACCATGCGCATGGCCTCGGGCCACAGGTCGTTGATGTCCACTACGAAGGGAATCGAGCGGCTCTCGGCGTACTTCGCGGCAGCCAGCGCCACGTCGTTGGGCGGCACCTCTACATACACGAGGTCGTAGGCCGGCCCGTTCTCCAGATAGTCCGCGAGGTTCTTCGCCGCCACCGCATGGCTGTGGATGCGCTTGGGATCGATGTTGCGCCTGTACCCCGGCTCGTCCACGAACACGACGCCGAAGTCGTACATGTCGTAGGGGAAGTTCTCCTTGTCGCGCTGCGCCTTCTCCCAATGTTGGAACGACGACGTGATGAGGTCGACCTCGAAACCGGCTTCGCAAAGCATCTGGCACACGGTGAGAAAGCGGTTGTAGCCCTTCTCCTCGTGCCCGAGCTTCACGCCCATCGTGATTACTGCGATCCTATTCGACATTCGAAGCGTCCTCCGCATCTTCCCCGGGTTCGTTGTAGATGCCCTCTTGCTTGAATATGCTCGCGATCGTCTTGAAGAAGATCTTGACGTCGAGAGCGAACGACACGTTGTCCACATACTGCACGTCCAGCCTGAGGCGCTGCCTCCACGGAATGGAGTTGCGGCCGTAGACCTGCGCGTATCCCGTGATGCCGGGCTTGACCTCGAGCTTGCGCTCGTCGTCGCCCTGGTACAGGTTCACCTCGTCCCAGATGTCGGGGCGCGGCCCTATGAGGCTCATGTTGCCGATCAGCACGTTGAAGAACTGCGGCACCTCGTCGAGGCTGGTACGCCGCATGAACGCGCCGATCCGGGTCATCCTGGGATCGTCGGGGCCGTTGTAGGTGGAGCCGTCGGCCATCTTGAGGTCGGGCGAGTTCACCTTCATCGAGCGGAACTTGTACATCTTGAACTCCACCCGGTCCTTGCCCACGCGCGGCGCGTTGTAGAAAGCCGGGCCCTTGTCCTCGTGCTTGATGATGGGCACCAGCACCAGGCAGATGATGAGCACGAACGGCATAGCGACTATCGCGATGACGATGTCGAACAGCCTTTTGACGAACAGGGTATACAACGCCTACGCTCCCAGCTCGTCCAGAGCCGTCAGGAACGACTCGATCGTGTATTCCTGCTGCTCGTCGGTCATCACTGTGTAGAGCGGAAGCGTGACCTCGTTCTGGTAGAAGTCGAACGCCTTCGGGTAATCTTCGATCGCAAATCCCAGCTTGCGGTACGCCGTCATCATTGGAAGCGGCTTGTAGTGAACGTTGCACGCCACGCCGCGCTCTGCCATTTTCACGATGAAATCGTTGCGCTTCTGCTCGTCGAAGCCCGCGATCCTCGTGATGGCGAGATGCCCGCTCGACGACCCCATATCGGTGTAGTGCATGATCACATCCACCTTGTCGCCGGAAAGTGCCTCAATGTAGCGGCGGATCATGGCGTTGCGGTGAGCCAGCATCTCGGGATACCTCTGCAGCTGGGCCAGACCGATCGAAGCGCAGATGTCGGTCATGTTCCACTTGTAGGCCGGCTCCTCGATGTCGTATTCCCACGAGCCGAGCTGCGTCTTGGCCAGAGCGCTCTTGTTCTGCCCGTGCAGGGACATGAGCTGCACCTGCCTGTACATCTCGGCGCCGTCGAACGCCTCGGTGCCACGCCAGGTAAGCCCGCCGCCCTCTCCGGTGGTGAGGTTCTTGACCGCATGGAACGAGAACGCCGTGAAGTCGGCCACCGAACCCGAGGGCCTGCCGTGGTATGTTGCGCCCAGCGAATGCGCCGCATCGGCGATCACGGCCACGCGGCCGATGGACTCCTGCAGCTCGTTGTGGGGAACGAACCTATCGGCGCAGTCTTCCACGATGGAAAAGATCCTGTCGTAGTCGCACATGATGCCGGCCACGTCCACGGCGATGATGGCCTTGGTGCGGCTGGTGATGGCCTGCTCGAGCTTGGAGTAGTCCATCTCGAGCGAATCCTCGGCAACGTCTACCAGCACGGGGGTGGCTCCCACATGCACGATCACGCTGCACGACGAAGTGTAGGTGTAGGCGGAGGTGATCACCTCGTCGCCCGGGCCGATATCCAAGAGTCGAAGCGCGCATTCTAGCGCTGCCGTGGCGGAATTGAGGCAGGAGAACTCCGAAACCCCGCAGTACTGTGCAAGCTCCTTCTCGAAACGCTTGGTCTTGGGTCCGGTGGTAATCCACCCCGACCTCAACGTATCGCAAACGGCCTCGACCTCGGCCTCGGTGATGTCAGGTTTGAGAAACGGCACCTGCATCTTGGCTTCCATAATGCAAACCTCCTCAGTCCGCTCGCGCGAAACGCTTGTGCGCCCCGCGCGACGGGCGTTGCGGCATGTCCGCGCCGTGCGCCATGCCCGCCAGCGCTAGATGTACAGAATGAACTTCTTCTGCAACTTGTTAAACACCAGGTATCCGATCACGAGCATACCCACCGCCATCGCGGCGCATATGATGTTGTCCCACATCGTGGGGCATACGCCGTAGATGGCGACGTTGCGGATGTAGTCCAAGAAGTGGTACATGGGATTGAACTTCACGATTCCCAGGATCCAGTCCGGCAAGATCGAAGCCGGGTAGAAGATGGGGGTCATGTAGGTCCACAGCGTTACCAGCACGCTCCAGAGGTGCAGCACGTCGCGGAAGTACACGGCCAGAGCCGAGAACAGCAGGCTCAATCCCAACGAGAACACGGTGGTGAACAGCACCGCCACGGGAACCAGCAGGATCAGCGGCGTGATGGGAACCTGGAAGAACAGGATCACGAACACCACCGCGATGAGCGAGAAGAGGTAGTTTACCAGCGCAAACAGCACCTTCTCGATTGGGAACACTATCTTTTCGACGCGTATCTTCTTGATGAGCGGCGCCGCGTCGATCACGGAGCGCATGGCATCGCCCACACCGTCGGTCATGAGGGTGAACAACGTGTTGCCCAAGATGAAGTACACCGGGTAGTACTCGATGGAAAACCTGAACAGCTGCGAGAACACCGCCGACAGCACGATCATCGTGAGCAGCGGGTTGAGCACGCTCCACAGAACGCCCAGGACCGACCTGCGGTACTTGAGCTTAAAATCCTTCGACACAAGGTTGACCAGCAGGTAGCCGCTATCCTTCAAACCCGCGATAACACTCATCGATTGTCTCCATGTCCGGTTTTACAACCCAACAATTATGCCCCAAAAACACGTCGAATTGATGTGCAAAGCATGTGGGTTGCAGCCAATGCCCCATCCTTGGCTCAAAAATTGCGAAAAGCAGCATATCACAGCAAGCGGCGATGCGGGTTCTGGGCGCCTGCATGTCCAAGACCGCAGCGCCCGACGACCCGCATCGCCTCGCCTTGCATACATATGTGGGATGTAGGGCTGGCCCGGATGCGAGCCGGCCCCGTTCCGCCCGTCCTAGTGCCTGAAGTGCCTGTGTCCGGTGAACACCAGCGCCACGCCGTACTTGTCGGCCGACACGATCACCTCGTCGTCGCGGATGGATCCGCCAGGCTGGATAACTGCGGTCACGCCGGCCTCGGCCAGGATCTCGAAGGAGTCCGCAAAGGGCATGAACGCATCGCTTGCGGCCACGGCGCCCTTGGCCAGGTCGCCCGCCTGCTCGACGGCGAGCTTGGCGGAGTTGACCCTGTTGGGCTGTCCGGCTCCGATGCCCACGGTAGTGGTGCCCCTGGAGATGAGAATGGCGTTGGACTTGACCGACTTGCATGCCTTCCATGCAAAGGCCAGATCGTGCAGCTGCTCCTCGGTGGGCTTGACCTTGGTGGGCACGGTGAACGTCGCGGGATCCTCGCGAGCCGCATCCTTGTCCTGGATGAGCACGCCGCCCTCGATGGTCTTGAACTCGACGCCGCATCCAGCGGGGTTGCATCCGCCGGTCTCGAGAACCCTGGCGTTGGGCTTCTCCTTCAGAAGCTCCAGCGCGCCGGCCTCGAACGACGGCGCCACGATGGCCTCGATGAACTGCTTGTTCTCGTAGACGCGCTCGATCACGGCCTTGGTAACCTCGGCGTTGAAGGCCATCACGCCGCCGAAGGCGCTCACGGGGTCGCAGGCATGCGCATGCCAGTAGGCGTTGGCCACGTCGGGATCGCACGCGATACCGCAGGGGGTCTGGTGCTTCACGATCACGCATGCGGGCTGGTCGAACTCGCGCACGGCCATCCAGGCGGCGTCGATGTCGAGGTAGTTGTTGTACGAAAGTTCCTTGCCCTGGTACTGCTTGGCGTTGGAGAGCCTGAACGCGGGGTTGTCGCCCGCATCGATCGCGGGGTCGTCGCCCAGCTTGTAGAACGCCGCCGACTGATGCGGGTTCTCGCCGTACCTAAGTTCCTGCTCCTTGGCGAGGAAGAACCTCTTGTCGTCGGCGAAGGTGGTGTCGCCCGCCACCTGGCCGTTGAGCCAGTTGTAGATGGCGTTGTCGTAGGCGCTGGTGGTCTCGAACACCTTGAGCGCCAGCTTGCGCCTGGTGTCGAGGGTGGTGCATCCGCCGTTGGCGCGCATCTCGTCGAGAATCGCGTCGTAGGTCGCAGGCTCCGTGACCACGGCCACGCTGGCATGGTTCTTGGCGGCGGAGCGCAGCATCGAGGGGCCTCCGATGTCGATGTTCTCGATGCAGTCGTCGAACGCCACGCCGGGCTTGGCCACGGTGGCCTCGAACGCGTAGAGGTTAACGACCACCATGTCGATCATGCCGATGCCGTGCTCGGCTGCGGCCGCCATGTGGTTGGGATCGTCGCGACGTGCGAGAAGCCCGCCGTGCACCACGGGGTGAAGGGTCTTCACGCGTCCGTCCATCATCTCGGGGAATCCGGTAAGCTCCTCGATCGGCTTCACGGGCACGCCCGCCTCGGCCAGAACCCTGGCCGTACCGCCGGTCGAGACCACCTCGACTCCAAACTCGTCCACGAGAGCCCTTGCAAACTCGACGATGCCCGTCTTGTCGGTCACCGATACGAGAGCCCTCTGCACCTTGGGATCTGCCATCTTGCCCACGCTCCTTCTCTCCTCTATATCCAACGCCCGAAGGCCTTGTCCACGTTTTGCACCGCGCCTTGCGATTCGCCGCCGCTTGCTGGCGGCACCCGCCACGCCCTAGAAGTCCAGTATCTGTCCCACAGGTCCCTCGATGAGCAGGTCGGCCTTGCCGTCCTGCGGGGTTGGGCTCATGTTCACGATCGCCAGCTTGTCGCCCATGAAGCAGCCCACGAAGCCCGCAGCCGGGTACACCACAAGCGAGGTGCCGGCGATGATCATCATGTCGGCCGCCATGATCGCCTTGGCGGCGCCCTCCATCACGGCGGAGTCGAGCGCCTCCTCGTAGAGCACCACGTCGGGCTTGACCATGCTGCCGCACACGTCGCACTTGGGAATCCCGTCGCATTCCATCACGTACTCCGCCGAGAAGAACTTGCCGCACGACATGCAGTTGTTGCGCAGCACCGAGCCGTGAAGCTCGAACACGTTCTTCGACCCGGCCTTCTGGTGCAGTCCGTCGATGTTCTGCGTTACCACCGCGGTGAGCTTGCCAGCCGCCTCCAGCTCGGCGAGCTTGATGTGCGCCGGGTTGGGCTTGGCATCCAGGAACACCATCGACTTCTTGTAGAAGTCGTAGAACTCGTCGGGGTGCTGCATGAAGAAGCTGTGGCTCACGACCTCTTCGGGGTTCATGAGGCCGCTGGTGGTGAATATGCCCTGTGCGCTCCTGAAGTCGGGGATGCCGCTTTCGGTGGACACCCCGGCGCCTCCGAAGAACACGATCCTCTCGTGCTCGTCGATCATCTGCTTGAGCTGTTCCTGCTTTTCCAGAAGCTCTTCGCTAAGCTGCGCCATGCCCCTGTCTCCTCCCGCTAGCTAGATATATAGTCGGTCAGGCTCTCGATGTTGCCGTTGTCGCAGAACACGCGCCCGACGATGTCCATGAACTTCGACTCCACGCCCAGCGTGCGCGACATGTCGTCCCACTTCTCGACCACCGTGAGGCCCTCCACGGTGTTTGCCGCCAGGTACTCGCGCGCTTCCTTGGATGCAAATCCATGCTGCCCCACCACGAAGCCGAACGTGCTGTTGCGGCTCTTGGTTGAAAAGCAGGTGAGGATGAGGTCGCCCACGCCTGCGAGGCTCATGGGAGTGAGGCGGCTTCCGCCCTCGATCTGCTCGAGCATATGCGAGATGTCGGCCAGCACCCTCTGCATAAGCAGGCACTGGGTGGAAACCGGATGACCCGACCCGAGCAGCGCCCCGCATGCCAGCGCGGCGGCGTTCTTCATGCACGAGCAAAGCTCCACGCCCATGATGTCGTGCGAACGGTCGAGTATGAACTTGGAATCGTGGGAGAACGCCTGCGTGGCCAGCCGGAACGCCTCGTCGTCGGACGAGGCGAAGGTAAATCCAACCGGCACGTTCTCGATGATGTCGATCGCGAAGCCGGGACCGGCGATGGCCGACACCTCGTGTCCCAGGGCCTGCGCAGCCACCACGGCCGGAAACGACCCGTCTGGACACGCGCCCTTCGAACCCACTATGAGCCGGGTGCGCTCCGCCATATGCGGAGCCAGCGCGCGACATACGTCGCCGACGTATCTGGCGGTGGTGAGCACGAACACCAGGTCGGCATCGGCGGCCGCCTGTGCAGATGTTGTCATCGAGATATTGCCCGGCAGCACATGCCCGTCGAGAACGCTGGCAATCGCGCCCGTGCGTTCGAACTCTTCCAGCTTGGCCGCAGACGATGTCCACACCGTCACCTCGTTGGCCGGATTGGTCGAGAGCCTATGCGCCACCGATAGTCCGAACGCGCCTGCCCCCATCACCGAAACCTTCATGGGCATTCGCGCCTATCCCTTCGTGTGGTATTCGAGCATCGCCCGGTCGAGGCCCTCGCGCACGGCCATCAGTGCCGCGTCTGCCGCGTGCCGCGTGGTGACCTCGAAGTCCTCGGCCTGCTGCTTGCGGAGCTTCTGCAGCACGTAGTCGGCGGGGTTCATCTTTCCGGGCGGGCGTCCTATGCCCACCTTCAGGCGCGCATAGTCGCCGGTACCCAGCGAAGCGGTAATCGACTTCAGGCCGTTGTGCCCGCCATGGCCTCCCCCGCGTTTGAAGCGGATGGAGCCTTCGGGAATGTCAAGGTCGTCGTGCACCACCAGCAGCTCGTCGGGCTTGATGCCGTGACGTTTCATCAGATGCGAGATGGGACCGCCGGAGCAGTTCATGAACGACTGCGGCTTGGCCAGCAGCAGCTCCTCAGCCCCGACCTTGGCAACGCCCACGAGGCATCCGTCCTGGTTCTTCCAGTAGTTCACTCCCAGCTCGCACGCGATGGCGTCCACGGTCGCGAAGCCACAGTTGTGCCGCGTCATCTCGTACTCTTCGCCGGGATTGCCCAGCCCTGCCACAAGCCTGTAGTTCAGCATGCCAGCGTGCCCTTATGCCCGCAGGCTAGATTGCGAAGTCGGGGTCGAACAGCTCCGACACCGTGGTCTCGTTGAACACGTTGAGAATCGCGCGGCCCAGCAGCGGCGCCACCGAGATGATGTGGAACTTGTCGGTGAGCCTCGACCTGTCGAGCGGCACGGTGTCGCACACCACGACCTCGATGGCCGGGCAGTCGATCAGTCGCTGGATGGCGGGATCGGAGAAGATGCCGTGCGTGGCGCTGATGCGCACCGATGCGGCGCCTGCATCCATGAGCGCCTTGCAGCCGTTCACGATGGTGCCCGCGGTGTCGATCATGTCGTCGTTGATGATGCAGTTCTTGCCCTTCACGTCTCCGATCACGGTCGAAATCTCGGACACGTTGTGGGCAGGCCTGCTCTTGTGCATGATGGCGAGGTCGGCATCCAGCATCTGCGCCATCTTCTTGGCGACCTTGGCGCGTCCCACGTCGGGCGAGACCACGCAGAGGTTGTCGATGTTCTGCTTGGAGAAGTACTCGACGAAGAGGCCGAGCGCCGTGAGGTGGTTGACCGGGGTGTCGAAGAATCCCTGGATCTGGCCCTGGTGCAGGTCCACCATGATGGTGCTGTCCACGCCCGCGGTGGTGAGCAGGTTGGCCACCAGTTTGGCGGTGATGGGCTCGCGGGCGGCGGACTTCTTGTCCTGACGCGCGTAGCCGTAGTGCGGAATCACCGCCGTGACGCTGCGGGCAGATGCCCTCTTGGCGGCATCGGTCATGATCAGAAGCTCCATGAGCGCGTCGTTGACGTTGCAGGCCAGCGACTGCACGATGAACAGATCGTCGCCTCTCACGCTCTCGAGGAAGCGCGCGTAGATCTCGCCATTGGCGAACTTCTCGAGCTTAACCTTGCCAAGCTCGAGTCCGGTGCTCTGGGAAATTCCCTGCGCCAGCTCCGGATTGCAGTTTCCCGTGTACAGCTTGAGAGTCTTGTTTACAACGTCCATCTACCGCTCCTCTACGACCTATTCCACAGCCCTATTTGCCATCGCCTTCGCCTCGACCGCGCATCTGGCGGTCGTGAAAACCCTCCAGGTTCTTCTGCTTGCCCCTTGCCACGGCAAGCGCACCGTCTGGAACGTCCTTGGTTATCGTAGACCCTGCACCCACCAGGCAGTCGTTGCCAATGGCAACCGGCGCCACCATCATGGTGTCGCTGCCCACGAACGTGCGGTCGCCGATGCAGGTCTTGCTCTTGACCTTGCCATCGTAGTTGCAGGTAATCGAGCCGGCTCCGATGTTCACGCCCTCGCCCATCGTGGTGTCGCCGATGTAGCTGAGATGCGGAACCTTCGATCCGGCTCCGATGGTGGATTTCTTGATCTCTACATGCGTGCCGGCCTTCGAACCCGCGCACATGTGCACGCCGGGGCGGATGTAGGCGCGCGGCCCGCAGTTCACGCCTTCGTCGAACACCGACTCCAGCACCACCGACTCGTCCACGCGGCAGTCTTGCCCGATCCGCGAATCGGTTATACGGGTGTTGGGTCCCAGCACGCATCCGGTCCCGATCTGGGTCTTGCCCATGAGGGTGGTGAGGGGAAGGATCTCGACGTCCTGCGCGATCTGCACGTCGGGGCCGATCCACACGAGGTCGGGGTCAATCATCGTCACGCCCGCCAGCATGTGGCGCTCGTTGATGCGCCTCTGCATCTGCTTGGTGGCAGCGGCCAGCTGAACCCTGTTGTTGATGCCCATGGTCTCGGCAGGGTCGTCCACGGCGATGGCCTCCACGGTCTTGCCGTCTTGCACCATCAGTGCGATCACGTCGGTGAGGTAGTACTCGCCCTGCGCGTTGTCGTTGCCGATCTTCTTGAGGTACTCCGCGAGGTCGCTGGAATCGAAAGCGTACATGCCGCTGTTGACCTCTTTGATGGCCAGCTGCTCGGGGCTGCAGTCCTTGTGCTCCACGATGGCGCTCACGCTGCCAGCATCGTCGCGCACGATGCGCCCATAGCCGGTGGGGTCGTTCTCGATGCTGGTGAGTATCACGGCCGAAGCGCCGCCGGATTTCTGCGTATCGAGAAGAGATTTGATGGTCGACGGGCGCACGAGGGGGCAGTCGCCAGAAAGCACCACCACCGAGCCATCGCATGCGGCGATCTGCTCGCCTGCGCACATCACGGCGTGGCCCGTGCCCAGACGCTCGCGCTGGTAAACGACCTTGGTGCCCTCGACGAGAGGCTCCACCACGTCGGAACCATGTCCTAGGATGCACACCACCTCGTCGCATCCAGCTTCCAGCGAGGCATCCACGACCCATCTCACCAGCGGCTTTCCCAAAATATCGAAAGCCACCTTGGGCTTGGCCGACTTCATCCTCGTACCGCTACCAGCTGCCATGATCAGAGCCGTCTGCATGTTGTAGAAGAGCCTTTCGAACCCGCTTGGACCCGAGCATCGCGTCCAAGCTGCCGTGTATGAAGTTGCCTCGAGCTGCCTTTTGGAAGAAGGCCACGATGCCGGCGACTATCGTCGCGACATCCGGAGCCAACCTCCAGCAACGTCGAAAGCGGGGAGCTTTGCGTCTCCCCGCTCGAATTCGGCTTGGCTGGGGTACCAGGATTCGAACCTAGATAGCTGGTACCAAAAACCAGAGTCCTGCCATTGGACGATACCCCAGTTCGGTATTGCAAGACCGCAGGCCATGCAGGCCCGCAATCACCTAAGAGTTTAACACACGGCGGACTGCGGGAAGTCCCATCCTGCGCCGAAGGTCACGCTGTCGCAGGCAACCGACCAGAAGCCCAGCGTTCGCATGTGCCCGACTGCGCTTGCGGCAGCAGTCGCGTCTTCGCATATGGCGTAGCATGCCGACCCGCTGCCCGAAACGGAGGCGGATAGCACGCCGGGAATCGAGTTGAACTCGGAGATTATCTGCGACACGCCGCCATTGAGGCTGCATGCGGCGCGCTGCAGGCTGTTGCCGATGCACTTGGATATATCGCTAACGCCCGCATTGGAGTCGAGATGCCTTAGCAGCCTGATCTGCAGCTGGTCGATGCGGTCTATTTCGGCCGCATCCTCCATCTGGTCGAAAGTCCTGTACACGTCCGGGGTGCCAAGCCCCTCCGACGGACGCGCGATGGCAAGGTGGAGCCTGGGAGGGTCGAACCTCTTCTCCAACACGTCGCCGAAGCCTCCGAGCACGGCGCATCCCCCGTCGATGAAGAACGCCACGTCGCTACCGAGGCTGCGCGCCACCGCTACTGCTTCTTCGCCATACGGGTCCAAGCGGTAGAGCATGGCCATGAGCTTGATGGCCGCTGCGCAATCGGACGAGCCTCCGCCAAGTCCCGATTTGGTGGGGATGTTCTTCTGCAGGTAGATGTGGATCTTGTCGCCCATGGGCTTGCCGATGTAGTCGCAAAACGCCATGATCGCCTTGTAAACGAGATTGGACTCGAGCGGAACGTCCTCGTGATCGATGCCCTCGCCGAACGTCATGTCGATCTGCACGTCGGCATTCGGGGGATCCCAGTCGGCGGTCACGTGCATCTTGTCGCACAGCGAGATAGATTGCATCACGGTGGTGAGGGGATGCCTGCCGTCGACGACCTTCCTGCCCACGTCGAGGCCGAGGTTGATCTTGGCGGGGGCCAGCATGTCCATCTCGATGTACTCAGGCTTGGCCATCTTGGATTCCCCTCTTCGATTCGAAAAATTCTTCCAGCACCGCACGGCATTCGCCTTCCAGCACGCCGAACGTGGATGGAAACGAATGGTTGAGCCTTGGATCGTCGCCGATGGCGTACACGGAGTCGATGGCTCCGGCCTTCGGATCGTCCGCACCAATGACGCAGCGCGAAATCCGTGCTTGCACCATCGCTCCCGCGCACATGGGGCATGGTTCCAGCGTCACATAGACGGTGCATCCCGTGAGCCGCCATCTGCCAAGTGCCCGAGCCGCCTGTCGCATCGCAAGCACCTCGGCGTGGCCCGTAGGGTCGAGGTCGGATTCCCTGCGGTTGCAAGCTGCTGCGACGACCTCTCCATCGCAGACAACCACCGCGCCGACCGGGATTTCCCCCATCGCAAGCGCGGTTCTGGCCTGCTCTATGGCAAGGCCCATGAACGACTCGTCCTGTGCTCTACTCATGTCTAGATTATCCGTGCAAAAAGAATCCCCCGCATGCGCGCAAACGCAAGCGGGGGATTCGAAACTAGCTGTTTTCAGCTATTGGCTTGAGCCAAGACTTATTTCATAGCCTGGAGAAGCTCAGCAGCCTTGATAGCGCAGGAGCCACCGTCGGGGGTGTAAGCGTCTGCGCCGATCTCGTCGCAGTACTCCTGGGTAACAGGGGCGCCGCCGATCATGATCTTAACGTTGTCGCGGAGGCCAGCATCCTTGAATGCACGGACGACCTCGTCGAGCTTCGGCATGGTGGTGGTCAGCAGAGCAGAGCAGAGAACCAGCTGGCAATCGGGGTGCTCCTTGACCCAGTTCACGTAAACCTCAGGCTTGACGTCGATGCCGAGGTCCTCGACCTCGATGCCCTTGCCCTCGACCATCATGCGGACGATGTTCTTTCCGATGTCGTGCATGTCGCCCTCAACGGAGCCCAGGCAAGCCTTGCCGAGGGGCTCGTTGCCGGCCTGCTCCAGCAGCGGCTTCAGAAGAGCGGTACCAGCGTTCATAGCGCGGGCAGCCACGAGAACCTCGGGAACGAAGACCTCGTCGTTGCGGAACTTCTCGCCGATCACGTCGAAGCCAGCGAGGAGAGCACCGAGGATCTCCTGAGCGTCAACGCCCTCGTCGATGGCCTGCTGCACCAGCGGCACAACCTTCTTCTTCTTACCGGTCTGAATTGCGGCATTGATGTCGTCCAAAAGTGCCATTTCGAAACCCCTTTCGTTCGGCTGCCCTTTGCAGCCTTTTCCAACGAACCTTCCACAGTCGCTCTCGGGACCCGGCGCTTATCCGATTGCCTTCCAAGCCCTTCGAACGGTTGCCATTATAGCACCGGAATTTTGAGACTAAAACAGGTTATTTTTCAAGATTTGTCGTATGAAGAGTATGAAATTCTGGTGCGCGAACTGGTCGAAAATCATGATGTTTTCCGTACCCCGGGCTGCTTTCGGAAGCATTTGAGGGTCAACATTTGGTGCCGTAGACCTCGAATTCCCACTAAATACGGCATGTTTATACTCTGTGAACAAATTGGAGTTCGTGAACTTGGAAACCTGCTCCCCTGTTTGGCATTTGGGACTTTTTGACGAATCGCTATAAATTGTTATATCTGCTTTGGCGGAGGCACCACTTAAGCCTAAAATGTTGACGTGGGAAAAACGCGCCCCTGCGGCGAAGATGCCAGGGTGCAGTGCACGACGCAAACAGGACTGAAGAATTTGGAGGCGGATATGAAGGTAGAGATCGTTACCGGCTCGGGTACCAGCTTTGCCGAGAGCGAAGGCGAAAAAACGGTGCTTGACCTGCTGCAAGAGCAGGGAATCAACTTTCTGGCCCCCTGCGGAGGCAACGGAAAATGCGGCAAGTGCAGGGTGCTGCTTCGAAACGAGGAAGGCCTCGAGTACCATCTGGCATGCCAGTCCAAGGTTTCCGACGGCATGAAGATCATCCTCGACAAGGACGACAGCGTGATGGCCATCACCGACGATGGTTTCTCGACTCCTTATGAGGTAGACAAAGGTGCTGCGGGAGAGTACGGGCTGGCAATCGACGTTGGAACCACCACCGTCGTGTGCCATCTGCACGATCTGGAAACCGGCAAGCGCCTTGCCAGCGCGAGCTGCCCGAACCCGCAGATCGTGTTCGGCTCCGACGTGATCAGCCGCATCGACGCATCCATGGACGGAAAGCTCGAAGCCATGCAGGAGGTCATCGACTCCGGCCTGGTGAAGCTCATGAACGAGGCCTATGCTCATGCAGGCATCGAGTTCAAGGCTCCTGCCAAGGGCGTTCTGGCCGGCAACACGGTGATGCAGCACATAGCGGTGGGCCTCTCCCCCGACAGCATCGGCGTGAACCCGTTCACCCCGCTCACGCTCTTTGGCGACAAGCACAAGATCGACAAGCTCTGCAACAACATATATATGATGCCGTGCGTGGCCGGCTACGTTGGAGGCGACATCACCTCCGGTGCCGTGGCCGTGGGCCTGGCGCGCAAGGACAAGCCCTGCGTGTTCGTGGACGTGGGAACCAACGGCGAGATGATCGTGGGCGGCAAGGACCGCATGATTGCCTGCGCAACCGCAGCGGGTCCTGCGTTCGAGGGCGCCAACATCGAGTGCGGCATGCCGGCTGCACCGGGCGGCATTTCCAAGGTGAAGGTCGAGGACGACCATCTCGTGCTCGACATCATCGCGGGCGTGAATCCGGTGGGCATCTGTGGAACCGGCCTCATCGACACGCTGGCGATCGGCCTGGACCTGGGCCTTATCGACGAGACGGGCCGCATCCAGGACGAGGACGAGGTAGACGGCTGGGCCGCAAGCCTGATCGGCGAGGTGGACGACCAGAACGCGATCTTCCTGTCGCGCGAGGACAACGTCTATGTGACGCAGAAGGACGTGCGCAACATCCAGCTGGCCAAGGGAGCCGTGTGCGCCGGCATCTACACGCTGCTCGACACCTACGGAATCACCGTCGACGACGTGGACGAGCTGCTGGTGGCAGGCGGCTTCGGATTCCACATCAACGTGCGCAACGCCGTGAGGATCGGCCTGTACCCCAAGGAGCTGCTGCCCAAGGCGCGCGCAGTGGGCAACTCCGCAGGCGAGGGTGCCTCCGCGGTGCTCATCTCGCAGGAAGCCCGCGACGAGCTGGCCAAGGTCACCGACCTGTGCGAGTATCTGGAGCTTTCGACCTCCGCGAAGTTCAACGAGCACTACGTGGACCAGATGATGTTCGAAGACGAGATGGACGTGTAACGAGGGGATATAGACTCGCCGGGTGCCAGCGTGGGGTGTGTCGGACAGGCGACTTCTGCAGCGTAAGCGAAGCCTGAGCCTGTACGATATACCCCGCGATGGCACCCGAGTTGAGTCGCAAGGTGCCAGTGCGGGGTGTGTCGGACAGGCGACTTCTGCAGCGTTAGCGAAGCCTGAGCCGGTACGATATACCCCGCGGTGGCACCCCGGGAGTGTAACGAGGAGAGGACGAGGAGAGCATGAACAATCCCGAGCTTGTGGAAAAGATCGAGAAGATGGCCGAAGAGCACGGCTACAACTGCGTGGGATACACCGAGGCGGCCAATCTCAAGGTCACCGAGGAAGTGAGGGCCATGTGCGCGGCCAACACCTGTCATAGCTACGACAGGAACTGGTCGTGCCCGCCAGCATGCGGCTCGGTTGACGAGTGGGGCGAGCGCATCGCCCAGTACAAGGACTGCGTGGTTTTCGAGACGGTGGCCGAGCTTGAGGACGACTTCGACATCGACACCATGATGGACACCAACGACGACCACAATGAGCGCATGCTCCCCTTCGCCGACGAGGTTCGCGAGATCATTCCGAACTGCCTCTTCCTCGCAGCGGGTCCCTGCACCATCTGCGAAGAGTGCGCGTATCCCGACGACCCCTGCAACTTCCCCGAGAAGCAGTTCGTGGCCATGGAGGCCGCGGGGCTGGTGGTGAGCAAGGTCTGCGTAGCCGCCGACATCCCCTATAACCATGGTTCCGACCATGTGGCCTATGTGAGCTGCGTGCTGTTCTAGAACGGCCTTAGAAACGAAATGAGAGCCGGGGCTGGGCAATTCGAAGCGAGTTGCCCAGCCCCGGTTTTTCTAGTAGTATCTTTTACCAATGCGCCCGGAGGGGTGGCAGAGTGGTTGATTGCGACGGTCTTGAAAACCGTTGAGCGGCTGATTCCGTTCCGAGGGTTCGAATCCCTCCTCCTCCGCCAGTTTGCACACACGAGAAGGCCCCGCAGCTTGAAGCTTGCGGGGCCTTTTGCTTGCGCTATCTAGCTAGCGATTCGGCGGGCTTGGAGCCTGCAGGGGCTACATCATGCCCATTCCGCCGCCGGCACCGCCGGCCATGGCTGCCATGGCCGCAGGATCGGGATCCTTGGGGATGTCGTTGATGGTGCACTCGGTGATGAGGATGAGGGCGGCCACCGAAGCAGCGTTCTGCAGAGCGGAGCGAACGACCTTGACCGGGTCGATGACGCCCATCTCCATGAGGTCGCCGAAGTCGCCGTTGTCGCAGTTGAGGCCGTGGCCCGCGGGCAGGTCCTTGACCTTCTCCACGATAACGGAGCCCTCGAAGCCAGCGTTGTTGGCGATGGTGCGAAGCGGAGCCTCGAGCGAACGACGGATGATGTCGACGCCGACCTTCTCGTCGTCGTTGGCAGTCTCGACAGCGTCGAGGCAGCCGATGGCGTTGAGCAGAGCCACGCCGCCGCCGGCGACGATGCCCTCCTCCACTGCGGCACGAGTGGCCTGCAGTGCGTCCTCGATGCGGGACTTGATTTCCTTAAGCTCCGCCTCGGTGGCAGCGCCAACCTTGATCACAGCCACGCCGCCGGCCAGCTTGGCCAGGCGCTCCTGGAGCTTCTCGCGGTCGAAGGTGGAGTCGGTCTTCTCGATCTCGGCCTTGATCTGGAACACGCGGGCCTTGATGTTGTCGGAAGAGCCAGCGCCGTCCACCAGGGTGGTGCTGTCCTTGGTGATGCGGGCGGTCTTGGCGTTGCCCAGCATGTCCATGGTGGTCTCTTCGAGCTTCATGCCCATGTCCTCGGCGACCACGGTGCCGCCGGTGACGATGGCGATGTCCTCGAGCATGCGCTTACGACGGTCGCCATAGCCGGGAGCCTTGACGGCCACGACGTTGAGGGTACCGCGCATCTTGTTGAGCAGCAGGGTTGCGAGAGCCTCGCCCTCGAGGTCCTGGCAGATGATGAGCAGGCCGCGGCCGCTCTGCATGACCTGCTCGAGCAGGGGCAGGATGGTCTGGATGGAGGTGATCTTCTGATCCGTCATGAGGATCAGCGGGTTCTGCATCACGGCCTCCATGCGCTCCATATCGGTAGCCATGTAGGGCGACACGTAGCCCTTCTCGAACTGCATGCCCTCGACGGTCTCGATGTCGATGCCGAAGGTCTGCGAATCCTCGACGGTGATAACGCCGTCCTTGCCCACGACCTCCATGGCCTCGGCGATCTTCTGGCCGATGTTGGGGTCGCCAGCGGAGATGGAGCCGATGTTGGCGATCTGCTCCTTGGTGGACACCGGGATGGAGTTGGCCTTGATGTTCTCGACCACTGCGTCGACAGCCTTGGCGATGCCGCGGCGGATGGCCAGCGGGTTGCCGCCGGCGATCACGTTGCGCAGGCCCTCGTTCACGATCACGTCGGCCAGCAGGGTGGCGGTGGTGGTGCCGTCGCCGGCGACGTCGTTGGTCTTAACGGCGACCTGACGAACGAGCTGGGCGCCCATGTTCTCTACCGGATCCTCCAGCTCGACTTCCTTGGCCACGGTCACGCCGTCGTTGGTGATGGTGGGAGCGCCGTAGCTGCGCTCGAATGCCACGTAGCGGCCCTTGGGTCCGAGCGTGACCTTGACGGCGTCGGACAGCTTGGTAACGCCGGCGGCAAGCTTGCCGCGTGCGTCGGAATCGAACATGATGTTCTTTGCCATTTAATTGCTTCCTCTCTGGAAATGTATCTATCTAAAAAGACTGTGCCTCGGAGCTGTCTAGCCCTCGATCACGGCGTAGATGTCGTCGGCACGAAGAATCATGACCTCGTCGCCGTCGATGGTGACCTCGGTTCCACCGTACTTGCTGTAGATTACGTTGTCGCCCTCTTTGACAGCCGGCTTGATGAGATTGCCGTTGTTGTCGAGCTTGCCCTCGCCCACGGCCAGAACGATGCCGCGCTGCGGCTTCTCCTGCGCGGTGGATGCCAGGAGAATGCCGGACTTGGTTGCAGTCTCGGCCTCTGCCTGCTTGAGGATAACCCTGTCGCCCAGTGGCTTCAGATTCATATCTAATTACCTCCTACTAAGCTTCTTCAACCTAAAACGCTTGACTCACGATCTTTGGGCAACCGCGCCGCCAGCTTTAGCAGCTCGGTGCTTTCACTGTTAGCACTCACCCTGTGAGACTGCTAACAGTTATGAAGTATATGGCTTTTCGAGCACATGGCAATACCGCAATTGAGATTATTTGCGAAATGAGCACTTAGATTTTTTAGCGGCACGGCGTGCCGCACGGTTCGCAGAGAGCCGCGCGACGCTAGAGCCTGTCGTTGATGATGCGCAGGCCGTCGAGCGTGAGGTTGGGGTCGCGGTAGTCGATGGTGCTGGATATGGGCGCGATCATGGAGTGCAAGCCGCCCGTGGCCACCACCTTGGCATCGTAGCCAAGCTCGCGCTTGATCATCGCCACCAGGCCGTCGATGCGCGCCACCTCGCCATACGTGAGTCCCGACTGCACTGCCTCGATGGTGTTCTTGCCCACCACATGCAGAGGCGCCCGCAGGTCGACCTGCGCAAGCCTTGCCGCCGAACTGAACAGCGCGTCGGCCGACACCTGGATGCCCGGGGCGATCACGCCTCCCACGAAGCTGCCGGTTTTGTTGATGACCTCGATGTTGGTTGCCGTGCCCAGGTCCACCACGATGGTGGGGGCGCCGTACTTCTCCACGGCGGCGATGGCATCGGCGATGCGGTCGGGTCCGATCTCGCGCGGGTTGGGGTAGTCGACCTTCATGCCGTAGTCGTTGGCGGCGCTCACGTTGTGCGCGGGGTTGCCCACCACCGCGCAGATGGCCTTCTGCCATGCATGGGAGAGCGACGGCACCACGCTCGAGATGATGGACTCCCCTATCTGGCCGGCAACGTCGCCGTCGAGCTTGAGGAGCTGGTCGAGCTGGATCATCACCTGCGTGGAAGTCCAGCTCCTATCGCTGGAGACCCGCCACGACTTGCGCAGGTCGGCTCCATCGTACACGCCCACCACGGTGTGGGTGTTGCCCACGTCTACAGCCAGAAGCATTGCTACCTCCCCGAATCTGCGCAGATGACCTGCGGTTCTCTAGAAATTGGCACCCCAAACGTACTCTTCGCCCGCTTCCTTGGCCTTGATGGCGCGGTTGAGGCTGCGGTACTCGATTGCCGTGAAGATTATCGCAGTTATGAACGAGAGCACGTCGGCGATGGGCGGCGAGAGCAGAATGCCCAGCAGCTGGTCGGAGCCGGGCGATACCGCGCCCACCAGCATGGGCATGAACACGTAGAGCGGTATGAGGTAGATGATCTGCCGCGTGAGCGAGAGAAACGCCGAGCGCACAGGGCGTCCCGTGGCCTGGAAGTAGTTTCCGATCACGATCTGGAACGTCATGATGGGCATGAACATCGTCTGCAGTCTCAGCGCGAACTGCGTGTACTCCAGCACGCCTGCCGACACGCCGAACCAGGTGCAGATGGTGGGCGCGAACAGCTCGATGAGCCCCCACATCACGATGCAGATCACCACGCCGGCCTTGAACTCCAGCGTGAGCGTCTGCTTGACCCTCTGCGGAATCGAGGCTCCGTAGTTGTATCCCAGCAGGGGCTGGGCGGCCACCGCGATGCCGGTGACGGGGAACATCACGAACATGGCCACGCGCTGGATCACCGCGAACATGGCGAACGAGCCGGTCTCGCCGATCGAGCTCATCGCGCCGTAGGTGGCCACCTGGTTGTTGAGGATGATGGACACCACGGCCATGGCGACCTGCAGCAGGAACGGCGCGGAGCCGAGCGCCATGACGGTGCGCGGGATGCGGTTGCAGAAGGCGATGTTGCGCGCACGCAGCTTGAAGGGCGACTTGGGGCTGGCGATGAAGTAGTAGAGGATCACGAAGCACGAGACGCTCTGGCCGATGATGGTGGCCGAAGCCTGGCCTGCCACTCCCCATCTGAAGCCCAGCACGAAGATGGCCGAGAGCGTCACCGTGGTGGCGGTGCCCACGAGCATCGACCACAGCGCGCGATTGGGGTCGCCCGCCGAACGGATGAAGTTGTTGAGGCCCATGCCCACGATCTGGAACACGCATCCGCTGGCCAGGATGCGGATGAATAGCTTGGACATCTCCCAGGTTTCCTCGGTGGCGCCCGAGATGGCCAGCACCGGGTCGATGGCGAACCATGCGAGCGCAGCCATGATCGCAGCGCCGATGATCGCGAGCGTGAAGGTGTTGCCCAGCACGCGCTCGGCCTCGGCCTTCTTGCCCTCGCCAAGCCTGATGGCGGCAAGCGCGTTGCCGCCGTTGCCCACGAGCATAGCCATGGAGATGAAGAGGATCATCATGGGGTTGGCCACGGTGGCCACGGCAAGCCCGAGGTCGCCCACGCCCCAGCCGAGGAACACCGCCGAGAGGATGTTGTAGGTGCCCGACACCACCATGCTCACGATGGCGGGGATTGCGAACTCGCGCAGCAGCGAGCCTATGCTGGCCGTTCCGAGCCGGTTGAACTGGCTGTCGGAACCCTTCTTGGGCTTGCCGGCGTTTGCGCTGGTGCCGGTGTCGGCTTTCGTGTCCGATTCGTTCTCTTCGTCGATGCTCTCAAAATCCGTCATGTGCTAGCAGATCACTATCCTCGTTCTAATCGTCTTGTGTATTCTCTGTCGTGTGTCGGATAAATCCGATGCCTGCGAAAGCAGGGGGTTGCCTTACGCCAGCGAGGCGTTATCGATCAGGCGCACCGCGTCTACCCTGGCCGCCATGATCATGCGCGCGTCTGCGCCGGCCACTCCCTCGAGGGTCTCGAGCGGCTCGAGCGTGGCCGCGTCCACGATGGCCACGTAGTCGATCGCGATGTCGTTGGCCTCGAGGCGAGCGCGTGCAGCCGCAAGCAGCTTCTCGATGCTGCGCTCGCCGGCCGCGAACGACTCCTGCGCCTCGCGGATCGATGCCGAGAGCGCAAGCGCCCTCTCGTGCTGTCCCTCGTCCATGTACCTGTTGCGGCTCGAC
>CAVFRF010000054.1:0-7907 GCA_963624975.1 Bacteroidaceae bacterium | reverse complement strand
ATATGAGGCAGTACTTGGCCCAGTAGAACCACCAGGCGGGGATCTCGCGCAGCACCGCCTTGGTCGAACCCCATGTGAAGCTTCCCGGCGCCGGCACCGTGCGCACGTTTACGTCGTTGGCGGTGTACATCATCTTGATGCGGGGCATGTGGTAGAAGCTGCTGTCGGCCAAGATGGTCGCAAGGCCGCGCTCTTCGCATATGCGGATCGAGTTCTCCACCGTGTCTTCTGTGGTGTCGCCTTCGGTGTCCACGATGATCGCGCTCTCGGGCACTCCCAGCGAGATGGCGTAGTCGCGCATGGCGTAAGCCTCGTTGATTGGCTCGTCGGCGCCTTTGCCTCCGCTTACCAGCACGTAGTCCACGTAACCGTCGAGGTAGAGCTGGGCTGCCGACTTCACGCGTTCCTGCAAGGTGAGCGACAGGCTGCCGTCCGAGCGCACCTTCGCGCCGAACGACACCGCCACGTCGGCATGCTGGCGGTAGTCGGTGGAGCCGAAGAACACCGTTTGCGCCACCGGGAACACCATCGCGAGCACGACGAGCCAGATGATGGTCGCGGCGAGCTTGCGGCAGCTGCGGGGCGCGGCAGTGCTGGTGGAGCTGGGCGTGGCGGTGCTGGTGGAGCTGCATCTCTTGAGCGAGCGCAGGCACGATGCCAGCACCAGCAGCATGCATGCGGCTATAACGGCCGAGAGCGGCACCGGCAGGGCGCGGTAGAGGGTGCCCTGTGCTAGCAGGCTCCAGTACACGAAGGCATCTTTGAGGGCTAACAGCGCGAGCACGGCGGATGCGGCAGCGGCGAACTTCGCGTTCCGGACCTGCTCGGGGCGCGTGCCCCACGCCACGAGGGCGATTCCGCATAAGAGCTGCAGAACTACTATCGCGGTGCTGCATGCCGGCTCCGGGATGAACTGCAGCTTGAAGTCGATCCACCAAGCCGCCTGGGTTGCGGCGTGCCCCGTGACCGCGCCTATCGAATTCGCAATCGAGAACAGCCCGAAGAAGAGCGCGACGGCCCGCGCCAGCGAGGATGCCGCCTTGGTGCGCGTGGACGCGGCGGCATGCGCGCGGCTGGAGGTGCTGGCAGTCGCGGAGGTGCGGGCTGGATCTGCTGCGGAGCATGTGCTCGCAGCTATGGTAGAGCCTGTTGCGGCCGCTGCTGCGCGGGTTGCTGGTTTGTTCGCGGGGGCGTTTCGTCTGCCGTGCGCGTGCGTTCCCACGTAGCCTGTCTGTGCCTCTTCGCCGTGCGGCTCGCGGCCGTTCTCTATGTCTCTCTGATTGCCCATCGTTTCCCTTCTCCCGTTGACCCTAGTAATGGTAGCGGTGATCTCCCCATTCCTGAAAGTCCACTCCGACCTTTGGAAACCGGTTGGAATTTGGTAAGAATTCGGTAAGAAATGGTTAAGAAATCGGGAAGGTTTGCGAGGTAGCATCGAACCCGTGGTGAACAGATGGCCGCGACGGGGGAGTGATGCACATGGATGGACGAAAGAGGGACGACTTGCTGCGGAGGGCATCGGTGCGCAAGGTCTCGCCCAACGTGGTGAAGGCTCTCGCCGTGGTGGTCGCCGTGGTCGTGGTGGCATCGCTCGTGCGATGGATGCCTGCGGCCAGCGGGTCGGAGTTCGAGATCGCGTCGTCTGCACAGGGCGAGTCGAACGACGGCGGGTCTGGCGATGGCGGCGGGTCCGAGCAGCTCATGGTGGTGCACGTCGCCGGCGCCGTGAACTCTCCGGGGGTGTACAGCCTGCCTGCGGGCACGCGCGTGAACGATGCGGTGGCGGCTGCCGGCGGATTTGCCGAAGATGCCAGCCCGTCGTCGACCAACCTTGCGCGCGAGGTGCAGGATGGCGAGCAGATCGTGATTGCCACGCAGGACCAGGCTTCCACCGGCGATGGGTCGGGGTCGGGCGATGCATCTGCTGCGGTTGGCGGGCGCATCAACATCAATACCGCCAACGTTGCCGAGCTGCAGGAGCTGCCGGGCATCGGGCCTTCCACCGCGCAGGCGATAGTGGACTATCGCACGCAGAACGGCAACTTCAAGACGGTGGACCAGATCAAGGAGGTGTCGGGAATAGGCGATGGCAAGTATTCGAAGATAGAGTCCTCGATATGCGTGTAGCGGGAAGCGCGTACAGAGCAGCCCCAGCGTAGAGAAAGGTCGCAGACTATGGAGTTGCAATGTCGTGCGGAAAGCGCACGAACGTGAGGCTGGGACTCGAAGAGCACTACCAGCTCGACGACCGCATGGGTAGCGAGTCGGGTGAGTCGGGATGCAGACGGCCGAGCTTGCCGACGCTGCTGTTCCCGGCGGCGGCGCTGTGGGTGTCGCTCATGCTGGCGGAAGCTGCGGCGTGGCGGGGCGTGGCGTGTGGCGAGGGCGTTGCGTTGCCGCTGGTGGGCAGCGTGCCGTGTGGAGTTGCGGGCGGCCTCGCATGCGCCGTCGCAGTGGTCGCGGGGCTGCTCGCGTGGAGGCGTATCGGGTCCGCCATGTCGCTGATGCTTGCGGGTGCGGCCTGCTTGGGGCTTGTGGTCGGCGTGCTCTACTGGGGGTCGCTGGCGCAGACGATGGATGCGATGCCGCGGAGCGGAACCTTCGAGGTGGAAGTCGTGTCGGATTGCAGCAGCTCTTCGATTTCGGCTTGGTCGGAGGGAAGGGCCGTTGCCGAAAGCGGCGAGGCTGCCACGGTGCGGATCGTCTGGGACTCGGCCGAGGAGGCTCTACCACTGGGCACGAGCTTCTCGACCTCGGGCAAGTTCGTGCGCCTGGGCTCTGCGGCCAAGGACGAGGGGAGGTTTCAAAGCGGGATAGCCGGCAACTTCTATACCGGCTCCGTGGACGAGGCCAAGTGGGCCGACACGCTCGGCGGCGCTTTCGGCAGCATCAGACAGCATTTCGCCGAGATGCTGCGGCAACATCCCGGCGAGGGCGAGGTTCTGCTGGAGGGCATCGTGCTGGGCAACAGGTCGCAGCTCTCGGGCACGCAGCTCGACGAGGCGTTCAAGATCGCGGGGCTTTCGCACCTGCTGGCGGTATCGGGCAGTCACTTGTCGGTCGTGGCGATGATGACCGCATGGCTGCTGCAGCGGACGCGGGCATCGCGTCGCACGTCCATAGCGGTGCTGTGCGTGCTGGTGGTGTCGTACCTGGTGCTCACGGGCATGCAGCCTTCGGCGTTTCGCGCGTGCGTGATGTCGCTTCTGGGCAGCGCGGCATGGCTGGCGCGAAGACGCCGAAGCTCGATGCCGGCGCTCTGCGTGGCGGTGATGGCGATGCTCTCGCTCGACCCGGCCAACGCGTACTCGGTGGGGTTCGGCCTCTCGGTGATGGGCGTGTTCGGCATATGCGTGTTCCTGCCCTTGGCGGAGAGCTGGCTCGAGACGCTGATTCGGGGGAGGGCACGTGGGCTGGCCCAGCCGCTGGGGATGACGCTGGTGGCGCAGGCCTGCACGTCGCAGATATCGGTGCCGATGTTCGGGATGCTCTCGGTCGTGGGCCCTGCGGCCAACATCGTGGCATCGCCCGTGATATCGGCGTTCCTGGGAGCCGGCATCGTGGCGATGATGGCTTGCGCGGTATGGGAACCGGCCGGGCATGCGCTGCTTGGCGTGCTGTGCGCGGGGGCCGAGGCGTTCTGCAGGCTCGTGGAGGCCGTGTCGTCGCTCGCGTATGCAGCCATCCCGGCGTATGTGCCGTTGCTCGTGGCATGGGCGGCGTTCGTGGCGGCGGCTGCTGCGCTGTGGGTGCGCTGGCCTGCCCCCACGCGCGCCAATATAGCGAGGGCAAGTGCCGCGCTCGCCGCGTTGAGCTGCGTGCTCGTGGTGCTGGCGCTTGGCGGACACGGCACGCAGGTGGTGATGATGGACGTGGGGCAGGGCGATGCCATCCTGGTGCGAGACGGATCGAGCCAGGTGCTGGTGGACACCGGCCGCAGCGACTCGAAGCTCAGGGCCGCGCTGGGCCGCAACGGGGTGTATCACCTCGATGCGGTGGTGATCACACACTTCGACGACGACCACTGCGGCTCGCTGGGCGCGCTCAAGTCGATGGTCGACGTGGACAGGGTGGTGCTGGCTGCCGGCTCCACGGAGTTCGCGCAGTCCGAAGAGGGATCGGGCGCCGACACCCTGCAGACCGCGGCGGAGCTGGCTGGCGCAGACGGCATAGTGGAGGTTGGATACAGAGACGAGATAAGGCTCACCAACACCCTCAGAATGGAGGTGGTGTGGCCGCAGGACAGCGTGGAGAAAGGAGGCAACGCCGAATCGCTTTGCATGAAGCTCGAGTACGACCACGATCAGGATGGCATCGGCGACTTCAAGATGCTGCTCATGGGAGACGCCGAGAGCGAGGAGCTGCAGGAGATGGTGGACGCGGGTATCGGCCAAGTCGACGCGCTCAAGGTGGGCCACCACGGCAGCGCGAAGTCGTCGAGCGACGAGGTGCTGGACACGCTGGACCCCAGCATCGCGCTCATAAGCGTGGGAGCCGGCAACAGCTACGGCCACCCCAGCTCCAAGACGCTGGGGCTGCTGCAAGAGCACGGCATCGAGTACTGGCGCACCGACCTCGACGGCGATGTCGCCTTGCAGCTCGCGCCGTCGGGTTGCAGGGTGTCGTGTGCTAACATCTAACACGTCCATGGGCTGCGCGAACGCGCCGCTTGGGGCAATGCCAACGGCAATATCGAGAGCGACGATCTTCGGCGAGAGATGGCAGGCGTTTTGGCAAAGGCTAGCTCGGAACTTCTTCCCATATACCTCTTCGTGGGCACCGACCACCTCAAGAGGACGGCGCTGGTCAAGCGCATGCAGCAGCGCGTGGGCGAGCTGGGCGACCTCGAGTTCAACCAGACCTCGTTCTCGGCTCAGGGGCTGGACGGCGCCGACGCGGTGCTGGCGGCGTGCACCACGTTGCCGTTCCTCTCCGAGAAGCGCCTGGTGCTGGTCAAAGACATCGAGGCAGCCGGCAAGGAGCTTCTCGCGGCGCTTGCCGGCTACGTGGAAAGCCCCGCTGCCACCACGGTGCTGGTGCTCATAGGCGACAAGCTCAACAAGACCACCAAGCTCTACAAGAGCATGTCGGCCAAGTACCCCAAGGGCATAGTGGCCTGCGAGGAGAAGACCAAGCGCAACGAGGTGGAGACGTTCATCCGCCAGCAGGTGGCGAGCGCCGGCCTGAGCATCGAGACGAACGCGATCACGAGGATGCGCGAGCTGGTGGGCACGTCTACCGTGGCCATCAACTCCGAGCTTACCAAGCTCTCCGCATACGTGGCTGGGCAGCAGCGCAACGGCATCACGATGCAAGACGTGGACGCCATGGTCACCCGCAGGGAGCAACCCAAGCCATGGGACCTCACCGACCCGCTCTCGAGGCGCAACGCGAAGCGCTCGCTCGAGGTACTCTCGCAGATGGAGGACCGCGACAAGCCGCTGGGGCTGCTGGCCATGTGCGTCAAGCGCATGCGCGAGCTGCTGGTGGCCAAGTCGCTGGAGAACAGGCCGGACTCGCCGCCGCTGCACAAGGTGCTGGGAGGCAACCCGTATGCGTACCGCAACCACCTGGAGTTCAGCCGCAACTTCACGGAGGAGGAGCTGGTGGGCATCCTCGACAAGGCGGCCGACTGCGAGCAGATGATGAAGACCGGCTACGACCCGCAGATCTGCTTCGAGATGTGGATCGTGGGAGTGTGCACGGGAGTTTGGGCGACAAGGCAGGCCTAACAGGCCTGGCAGCACATACAGCAGGCAGCAACGAGATGGTCCCTATTGGGGCAACGCGCGAAAGGGAGATGCAACGTGATTGACCGCTACACACGTCCCGAGATGGGGCACATATTCTCGCTTGTGAACAAGTACGAGGTTTGGAAGAAAATCGAGGTGCTGGCATGCGAGGCTCAGGCCGAGCTGGGACAGTCGGGCATCACCAAGGAAGAGGCCGCCTGGATCGCCGAACACGCCGACTTCTCGAAGGAGCGCATCGACGAGATCGAGAAGGTCACCAACCACGACGTGATCTCGTTTCTCACCAGCATGGCCGAGTACATCGACGCCGACCTGCCGGAGGGCTGGGAGCCGCCGAGCCGCTGGGTGCACTACGGCATGACGTCGTCGGACCTGGGCGATACCGCGCTGTGCTACCAGATCGTGCAGGCCATCGACATCATCGTGGCCGACATCCGCAAACTGGGCACCACCTGCCGTTCCAAGGCGCTCGAGTACAAGGACGTGCTGTGCGTGGGCCGCACCCACGGCATTCACGCCGAGCCCATGACGTTCGGCATGAAGTTCGGCAGCTGGGCCTGGGCGCTCAAGCGCTGCGAGACCCGCATGCTCGATGCTCGCAAGGCCATCGCCACCGGCGCCATCTCTGGTGCGGTGGGTTCGTATTCGAGCATCGACCCGTTCGTCGAGAAGTACGTGTGCGAGAAGCTGGGTCTCCAGCCCGACCCGTTGTCGACCCAGGTGGTGTCGCGCGACCGCCACGCCCAGGTGGCCACGGCGCTGGCGACCACGGCGGCCGAGCTGGAGTGCATAGCCACGCAGGTGCGCCTCATGCAGCAGACCGACGTGATCGAGGCCGAAGAGCCCTTCGCCAAGGGGCAGAAGGGGTCGTCGGCGATGCCCCACAAGCGCAACCCTATCACGGTGGAGCGCGTGTGCGGCCTCTCGAGGGTCGTCAAGGCCAATGCGCAGGTGGCGCTCGACAACGTTGCGCTGTGGTACGAGCGCGACATCAGCCACTCCGGCACCGAGAGGGTGGCCCTGGCCGACAGCTTCACCGCGCTCGACTACATGTTCTACAAGATGCAGCCCATCCTCGACGGGCTGTTCGTGTACCCCGAGAAGATGAAGCACAACCTGTGGCGCACGCGCGGCCTCATCTTCTCCTCCAAGGTGCTGCTCGCGCTGGTGCAGACGGGCATCACGCGCGAGGCGGCCTACACCATCGTGCAGCGCAACGCCATGAAGGTGTGGGGCGACATCCAGGAGGCGCGCGAAGGCAAGAGCTACCGCGAGCTTCTGGAAGACGATCCGGAGTGCACGCTTTCGTCCGAGGAGCTGGACAGGATATTCGATCCCTGGGAGTTCCTGGGCAGGATCGACGTGCTGTTCGAGAGGCTGGAGAAGCTGGAGTTCTAGTGTCGGCGCGGCACGAGACGCCGTCATCGGATGAAGGGAATCTGTTATGAGTGAAAGCTCGAAGACCGTCAAGGGCCTCAACATAGCGGCCGCGATAGTGTCGGGAATATGCACGGCTGTCTGGGTCGGGCTTGCAATCCTTATGGCCAGCGTTTCCAACTATGTGACGACCAACATATACGCCATGGACATCGAGGACGTCGACAAGGGCATGGTGGTTGCCGTTGCAGACTCGACGGTCACGGCAACGACATGGGTGTTCGTGATTCTGACCTTGCTCTCCGCGGTGTCGGTGGTGGCTGCGATCATCGCCATCAGGAGGGCCGGCGATCCCATGCGCATCGGCGCGGCCTTCGGCTGGGCGATCGCGGCAGCTGTGACCTCGTTTTTCTGCCTCAACATCGTGTCGATGGTTCTGCACATCATCTCGGCTGTGTACTGCAACAAGGTGAAGAAGGAAGCCAACACGGTGCAGTACGCAGCTGCGGGCTATGGCTACCAGCAGCCCTATCCTGGAGCCGTGCCCGCGGGCCAGCCGTACGCGCCGCAGTACGGAGCGGCACCCGCGCAGCAGCCGTATGGCGCTCAGCCCGCGCAGCCGGCGGCACCGCAGCCAGCGGCACCGGCGCAGCCTGCCGCGCAGCCGGCAGCTCCCGCTCAATCGGCCCAGCCCGCTCAGCCCGCAGCGCCCGAGGCACCCGCCGGCGATGCTGCTTCCAGCTCAGACGCGCCCGAGCAGTAGCCGCACGTCAGGCA
>CAVFRF010000053.1:0-6028 GCA_963624975.1 Bacteroidaceae bacterium | reverse complement strand
GCCCGCATGCCACGCCAGCATGCGGGCCGCTTACTCTGCAGGACCTCAAATACCTGTCGAAAACTTTATAGCGTTCTACCTGCGGATTTACAAAAATACCGACCTTTCGAAGCTGTCAAAACTACAAAAATACCGACCTTTTGAGGCTACTATATCGCCACAATCATACGGTTCGGGTCATTCCAGCGTCGTATTCCAAATTTCTAGCCGAAAGGATCAAAATCGACACTCACGCGAAACTGCACAATCTGCTTATAATGTCCGCATGGATATGGATCAGATAATAGGTTTTCACATAAGCGAATGGCGCCGCGAGGCTGGGCTTTCACAAGACGCGTTGGCACAATCGATTGGAATGCAGCAAACCGCGATCTCGAAGATCGAAGCGGGAAAGCAAAGCCTGACCGTAGAACAACTTCTATCGATATTGGAAGCTTGCGGCATATCTGGGCACGATGCATTTGATCAGTTATCCGAAACCCGATCAAAGACTTTGAAGCCACTTTGGGAGCGCATAGATGAATGAAAGTCACCTCAAAGCGCTGCGCAGCGCCATAAGCGAAACCGGCTTGCCGGTTCGCCCGGAGGAGCTAGATGCCGCAGCCGGCAACGTCGCAGCCAACATGACGTCCAACGGCTACGCCGAAGAAGAATTCGCCGACCGCTTTCGCGAATTATGGGAAATCTGGAGCACCACGGGCAGCGTCTCGCGAGAACTCAAATCCATAGTCGCCGCATTGTTCGACGCATGTCCTAGGGTGCAATTCCTAGGCGAATGCCTATTCACGCTGCGCGACGACCTTGTCGAGAAGGATTTTCTCTCCCACGAACAGGCCAATGCGCTCATAGGGAGCGCGGAGAGAATCGTCACGTTGGCGAAGCTTGAGCGAATGTGCGCCTACATGATTACCGAGCACATCGGCATCGAAGGAGTAACCTTCCACTCGATTCAACGGATGCTGCGTTGCATCGGCCTTTGCCCCGAATTCTCCAAAGACGATGCGATTGCGGTCATGGAGTCCGATCGTTCGGAGGTCGCTTGGACGTTCAAGGACGATGACGACGACCAGGCCTTGGAAACCCTCAGCGTGCAACTGGAGAAGCTTGGGTGTCCAAAGTCGATCGCAGCTACCATCAGATATCTGGACCGCGATGTCGAACACGAACCCTACATGTTCATGATTCACTTCGAGCTGTTGCCTTTGGAGAAGTACGACAGGTATCCGGGCAAGGGCGTGTACGAGTTCTCGCCAAGGGGCGAGGCATGCAACTATCTCTGGCACGACGAGTACCGCAATCCCACCCAGAATCCATATCTGAACAACGCCAAGGGATTTGCAGCACTGGACATGACCTGGGCCGAAAACCGCAAGGGGAAGCAAGGTGCCAAGAACGGCCCGGTAAGGCTGGTCGAGCTGTTCGAAGACCTTGGCAAGCTACCGTATCCCAGCCGTCGTCATGCAGGATGTCTTATCCGTCGTTGGCTCTGCCGCCGGCTAGACCGCCTTAGGGACAGCCAACCCGAGCAGATTCCGCTTCCGGACAAGAGCGCCAGAGCATATTTCCTAGAATGCGTTGGCGAGGGCAATACCTCAACGCTCGGAATCATCGATCAGAGAGTATGCGATTTCCTCGCTGTCCTCGATCAACCCGAATCGCTTAGGTCGAAAGCCCGTGGACTAGGCTCGTCGGTCAACGAGACCAATCTCAGCGCAGCAAAAATCGGCGATGTCGAATTCGTGGACTATGCCAAGCATTCGATCGTTGGCTACGAAGCACACGGCGGACAGCTACGCGACGAGTACATCGAGCTCCACCTCGCCACATTGGCCAGAATTCTTTCCGAGAAGCGGTTGGAGCTACGCGAAGAGGCACGACCCTCGGAATGGAAGCTCACCGTAAAATACGTTGCACACGATGTATCCGCCCTCGATAAGTACAGAGAAGCGACCATTATCGAAGTCGCCGACTACACGGTAACCGTGATGGCCATTTCGTATGCAGAGCTGATGGAAGACCTCGGCGGCATCGAGAACCTTGCCCTGCAGGAAGAACTGTTCGACGCCCTCGTGCATCGGCGGGTGAACTACGGTGTCGTGCCGAAACAGATTACGCAGCGCTATTACGAGCTGATCGATTTCCAATAGCAAAGTTCGATTAGACTGGGTTCTCTTCCATGTTGTATCCTGAGCTATGCGAAATTCGCATAGCTCACGAAAGGCGCATTATGGCTTCTCCAACATTCGTCTCCCTGTATACCGGTGCTGGTGGTCTAGACATCGGCTTCATTGCTGCTGGATTCAAGCCGGTTTTCTCCAACGATATCAACGCCGATGCGATGAACACATATTCGCAGATGATTGCCCGCCTCCAAGAGGGTTGCCCCGATATCGAAATCGAGGACGACCATATCGCCATAGTCGGAGATATCAGAGGGGTTCAGAATCTTCCAGAACGGGGGTCTGCCGACCTGGTCATCGGAGGACCTCCATGCCAGGGATTTTCGGTTGCAGGCAAGATGGATCCGAACGACCCGCGCTCGCGCCACGTGTTCGACTTCCTCGCAATGGTGGAGAGGGTGCAGCCCAAAGCATTCGTCATGGAAAACGTGAAGGCGCTGGCCATCATCAAGAAGTGGCAGGGCACGATTCGAAAAATCCGCGAAGAGGCTGAGAGAATCGGATATGCCACGACGCTAAACGTTCTCAATGCCGCAGATTTTGGCGTCCCTCAATCTAGAGAGCGAATGTTTCTCGTCGGCATCAGGGGCGACTGCGCTCCGGATTCCATAACTCCATTGTCGCAATCACGAAAGAAGACAGTACGCGATGCGCTCGACAGACTCCCCGCAATCGGCGAAAAGGGCAACGACCAGATCTGCACCGCAAAGGTCACTGCCGCCAAGAACCCGGTCATGCGGAAGTCTCCTTGGGCCGGCATGCTCTTCAACGGACAAGGGCGCCCGATGAACCTAGATGCACCGGCACCCACTCTTCCGGCATCCATGGGTGGCAACAGAACGCCCATCATCGACCAGCAATCTTTGGAGACCGGAGAAGAGTCATGGGCTATCCGATACCACAGGCATCTGATGGAAGGCGGGGATGTTGCGGCTGAGGTGCCAGATCGCATGCGGCGCATAACCGTGGACGAGGCGGCCTCCATCCAGACTTTTCCCCTGGATATGCCCTGGCAGGGTTCGCAAAGCTCTCGGTATAGGCAGATAGGCAACGCGGTGCCGCCGAAGCTCGCCTACGCAGTTGCCAAGAGCGTTGCCCGCAGCATCGATGCATCTTGCAGCAACAGGCGGCAGATCTTGGAGCATCTCGAGCAGGCCAACTAGTCGCGTACGCCCGCACTCGCAACCGCATCCCGCGGCGCGCTAGCATCACTCTGCCGGAGTGTCCACCACCGCGTCCGGGTCCAGGATCCTGAACGACAAGCCCAGGTACAGCCGGTCGTCGTACGAATCCAGGTTCGTGCCCGTGATCTTCTTGATGCGGTCGAGCCTGCGCAAGAACGTGCTCCTCGAGATGAACAGCGCCTTGGCAGCCTCCACAGCGTTGTACTGCAGCTCTATATATGTGCGCAGGGTCTCGCAAAGGTTGGTGCCGTTGGCATCGTCGTGCTCGCGAAGCTTGACGATCGCGCTCGATGCCACCTGCTCTGCGGGCAGATCGCGGCACATGCAGCTCAGCGCATAGTGAAACGCGTAGTTGTCGTACTCCAAAAACCAGTACATCGGGTTGACGTTGCGCCCGTAGGCGATGGCAACGTCGGTTTGCTGAGCGGCTATGGCTATGTCGAAAACGTTGCTGAACTCCCTGCTCACCCCCGCCAGCATGTAGCTCTCGCGCAGGAACGTGTTGATGTCGTTGGCGAACTTCTTGGTGGCCGCCTGGTCGCGTCTCGTCTCGTTGACCAGCAGATAGCACGTGTCGTTGGCGGTAAAGCACGTGCTCTGCGGTACCAGCGTCTCGAGATGCGCCAGCAGCACCGAGACGTAGCGCTTGGTGGTCTCCACCGACTGCGGCCTGATCTGCACCAGACGGTATTTGTCGCCCTCGCTGTAGCCCATCTGCTCGATCTGCCGCACTATGGCCTCGTGCGACGACGGCTCGCCGGCCAGCAGGTCGGAGAGCAGGTGGCGGAACTTGGCGTTTTCCACGGGCTGCCGGAAGAACGTGCCCAGCCTCGCGTAGAGCCGCTGCGCCTCCTCCGTCACGATCTCGAGCATGTCGGCGTTGTAGGCGTTGCGCACGACGTCCTTCGAGTAAGGCACGCCCGTGCGGCCAACGTATTCGCCATCGTAGAAGATGTTGGAATGCAGCATCGACTCACTGGCATCGTATCGCCACACGCCCTGCTTCTTGGCCAGCGTGTCGAGGTCGCCCAGCGAGATGAGCAGGTTGATGGCCTCGAGCGGCAACCTGTTCGACTCGTCCACATAGAGGTCCTCGTACCCGCGTTCTGCCGACAGCTTCTTGGAGTAGGCCACGAAGTTGAAGTCGGCATCGCTGATGGTGATGGGGTCGTCCACCAGCTGCTCGCAGCTCCTGACGATGGCGTCGTAGGACATGAACTCGTTGCTAGCCTGGTCGAGCTGGTGCTCCCAGGTGTAGAACCTGTCGAATATCGTGGAGATGTGGTTGAACACCTTGTCCATCCGGTCTTCGTCGGGCACCATGATCCACTCGCTGTCGCTTCGGGCGATCTTCGTATCGCTGGTTCCGATGCACACGAAAATCGTGTCGGGATAAAACCGGTCAATCTGTTTCATGCGTTCGGCATCCACTAGCACAAGATGCCCGCGCATCTCCTGTGCGCTGCTCCAGAACATCGGCCTGTTCACCCGCGCTTTGCGAGACAGCTTCACATCGGTGCATATGGCGTGTGGCCAGCGTTTTTTCATCCAGAAGAAGAGCATGTTCCTCGTAATTTCCATGGCATTTCTCCCTCAAAATTTAGCGATATTCATTTGCAGAGATTCTGAAACACTTTGTATCAACAGTATTTTGCCTTTGATGCTCGTTGATGTAAAGCCCCTCGCTGCACCCTCGCGTTATTCTATTGGCGAAGCCAAGGCACAAAGCCAAGGCCGAAGGAAAAGCCCCGGTAGATCCGGCAAATCAAGCCGGAGCGACTCCAAAACGAGGTAGTAGGCGGGCGCGCCGAGGTAGGTGCGACTGCATGTGTCAGGTAAGAGGAATGGAGGTCCTATTATGCTGAACGCAAGAGAAAACATGATCCAGGTACTCGAAGGCGGAACCCCCGATCGTTTCGTGAACCAGTACGAGGCGCTGTCGCTGCTCTTCCACCCCTACGTTCTGGCCAATCCGCTCTTCCCGCCTCTGGGAACCACGTTCGAGAACCCGGTGGCCAACGCCTGGGGCGTGTACAACTGCTGGCCCGAGGGCAATCCCGGATCGTTCCCGGTGCACGACGCAGAGCACGTGCTGGTGAAGGACATCGAACATTGGCAGGACTACGTTAACCCGCCTTCGCTCGACTTCTCCAACGAGCTTTGGGACCAGGCCAACGAGATGTACAACGCAGTCGACGGCACCAAGACCATCAAGGCAGTGTTCGTGGCTCCCGGCCTGTTCGAGCAGTGCCACCACATGTGCGGAGTCGACGAGGTGCTGGCGGGCTTCTACGAGTGCCCCGACGAGATGCACTCCATGATCGACATGCTGGTCGACTGGGAGCTCAAGCTGGCCGAGGGCATCTGCGAGCACATGCATCCCGAGGCGATCTTCCACCACGACGACTGGGGCAGCCAGGACAGCACGTTCATGAGCCCGGCGATGTTCGAGGAGTTCTACGTGGAGGGCTACAAGAAGATCTACGGCTACTACCACGACCACGGCGTGAAGTACATCATCCACCACTCCGACAGCTACGGCGCCACGCTCGTGCCCGACATGATCGAGATGGGCATCAACTGCTGGCAAGGATGCTTCACCACCAACGACATCCCCGATATGTGCGCGAAGTACGGCGACAAGATCACCTTCATGGGAGGCAT
>CAVFRF010000052.1:0-26810 GCA_963624975.1 Bacteroidaceae bacterium | reverse complement strand
GAAGACTCGCCAGGTGCCGACGTGGGGTGTGTCCGAACGGCGACTTTTGGCCGAAGGCCAACCTGAGCCGTTTGGATATACCCCACGATGGCACCCTAGGGGACTCGCCGTTTCTCGCAATTTCTACTAGAGACTCCGCTTGGGATGCCCTGCGCGGGACATACCATAACGGCTCAGGCTGGGCTTTACAGCCAGAAGTCGCCGCTATGGCACGCCCCGCACAGGGCCCCGGCGACTCAAACAAGTTCTTGTTGAGGACTCTCCAGGTGCCAGCGTGGGGTGTGTCGGACAGGCGACTTCTGCAGCGAAGCGAAGCCTGAGCCTGTACGATATACCCCGCGATGGCACCCCGGGAGAGTAGTTAGAAGAAGAATCCGTCGATGTTCTGCTCGAGCCACTCGAAGTAGGCCCGCATCGCGTCGAAATCCTTGGCATCCATGTTCTGCCCGCGGTACATCAGGTCGTAGGGCACGAAGTCGCTGTCGAAGGTGAGGCCGGTAAACGCGAAGCCGTTCTTCTCGTAGAAGTGCAGGCGGCGCAGACGGTTGGCCCTGTCTGCTGGATCTTCGGATCCGTCCATCTTCGACACGGTCTCGATGTCGAGCGCGATACCGGTGTCGGAATACATCGCGGCGATGGTGTCGAGCGCGACGGAGCCGTAGCCCATGCCGCGCGTCGAGGGGTCGATGGCCAGGTACAGCACGTAGGTGATGCCCGGCATGCGCACGTCTTCGCGAAGAATGCATGCGAGGCCCGCGGGGTCGTCGTCGCCGCGCTCGCGGTCGACCATGCCATAGAGGTTCACGCCCATGCCGGCATGCGTGGCTTCTAGCAGCACAGACTCGAAGTCCACCAGCTCGTCGGCTGGGAAGCTCTCCTCGTACATGCTGTGGACCTTGCTGCGTCCGCTGCCGGTCAGGTCGTCGTAGGACACGAGCGCGAGGCTGCGAGCGGCAGCCGCGTCGTTGCTATTCCATTGCATGGTTGGCCTTCTTTCCCCTGTTCACCCACAGCGTGATGCACGCGCCCACCACGATGGGCAGGTAGAACGTGAGCAGTCTCCACACGAATACCGAAAGCGCCACGGTCGAGGCGTTGGGGTAGATCGCAGACATGAACACCGCGTAGCTGCCCTCGGCGGCGCCCATGGCACCGGGCGTGGGCACGAAAGACGAGATCATGTACACGAACGACTGGCAGGCGATGGTGGTGAGCGGGTCGGCTCCCTCCACGCCCAGGCCGCATGCCACCGTGTAGGAGATGGCGAAGTACTCCGTGAGCTGCACGAACGTGAGGCCGATGCACTTGAACAGCAGCTTGGGCTTGTGCACGAGGTAGCTTACTTCCTTGTAGGCATCGTCGAGCGTGGCCGTGGTCTTGGCCACCATCGCCGAATAGTCGCGGATGAGATGCAGCTTGTTGCCCAGCTTGAGGAACCACCCAACTACCCTCAGCGTGGTCTTGTGCATGAACGCCAGCGCCAGCAGACCCAGCAGCAGCACCATGCCGCCAGCGAATCCGATGCCCACCAGCACCATGAGGTAGGGGTACTGCTCCGAGAAGTAGTTGAACCTCAGCAGCAGCATGAGCGCGCAGAACGTGGTGGTGGCGATCTGGTAGGTGATGAACCTGCAGAGCAGCATGGGCATCGATTTGGAAAGCGGCATGCCGAACCGCGAGTAGTAGTAGGCCTGGAAGGGCTGGCCGCCGCTGCTCAGCGGCGTGATGCAGTTGAAGTACTGCCCGATCATGGTGACCATCCAGGTTTTGGAGAACCTGAAGCCCGGCCACATCTCGAGGGCGAACACCTGCATGTTGCCGGCTTCGAGCAGCCAGTACGCGAAGATGAGCACGATGCTGGCGAAGAGCCACGGCCACTCCATGTTGGAGAGCGCCTCGACGAGGTCGGAGCCCTCGCCTGCGAAAACGAGACATCCCACCAGCACGCCGAACGCGATGCCGATGAGCACGAAGTTCACGACCTTGCCCTTTACGTGGGGCTCTTCCATCTCTTCCTGGGAAGCATCCGCCGTCGCAGCTGCCGCTGCCGGAGCTGCTGCCTCAACCTCGTTATCCGCGCCGGTCGATGCCGCCTCGATAATCGCCTCCGCCACATCGGGCTGCAACGTCTCGACAAATTGCTCGGCTTGGTCTTGTCTGGAAATTCCCACGATTTGCAAACTTCCCTTCGCCTAGGCGAACTTGAAGATCTTGCTTGCCAGCGTGTATCCGCCCAGCGACGTGGAACGCCCGGGAGCCGTGTGCCTGTGCACCATTCTGGCAAACGTGAACTTGAGGGCATCGTACATCTGCGGGTCCTTGCCCTTGAGGTAGTCCCACAGCTCCTCGAGCTTGGTCAGCTCGTCGGGATCCTTGAGCTTGTAGGTGTAGATGCACGACACTGTGAGCATGGCGCTCAGGTACCTGCTGACGCAGACTGCCAGGCCGCGGCCCTTGCTGGCCAGATCCGCATAGTCGACGCTCTCGATGGCCAGGCGCACCGCAAGGTACTGCTCGTCCATGTGCTTCTGGATCACGTTGACGTCGATGGTCTGCCCCTCGCGTCCGATGCGGTAGTAGTAGAGGTCCACGTCGAGATAGAGGATCGTGCTCGTGTGCGCCAGCGGACGCAGGCACAGCAGGCTGTCCATGTAGGACACGTGCTGCGGAAGCTCCCCGATGTACTGGCGCACCAGCTCGGTGCGATACGTCATCGCGTGGATCATGAGGTACTCGTCGATCTTGGGCTTGTTGACCACTTCGTTCCAGCCGAAGAGCCGGCCCGACGGGAAAATGTTGCGGTAGCAGATCGTGTGGCTCGAGCCGTCTTCGATGTGGTCGTACACGTAGTTGGTAACGAGGAGGTCGAGCGGGGCACCGGTATCCATCGTGTGCTGCAGAACCGAGAGCACGCCCTTCAGCACCTCGGTGTCGAGGCGGTCGTCGGAGTCTACCACGAAGAAGAACTCGCCGCTTGCAAGCTCTATGCCGTGGGAGATGGCGCCGCCCCAGCCCCTGTTCTCCTGGTCGACGACCTTCACCACGTCCGGGTAGCGCGACTCGTAGCCCTGAGCGATCTGGAGGGTGGAATCCTTGGATCCGTCGTTGACGACCAGCACCTCCAGCGCAGAGCCCGCGCCTACGAGCGAGTCGAGGCAGTTCTCGAGGAACTCCTCGGAATTGTAGGCGGGCACCACTATGGTCAGGACTTTGCCGGCCTTTGCCGGTGTGTTGTTTGAAATAGGCATAATCGCAAATTATAGCCCTTGAGGTGGGAGATTGCCCCGGGGACGCGCCGCGCGCTCCCTAACGTTGCCTTTAGTCCGCAAAGGTCCGCAAGGCGACCCTGCCGGTGGTGCGCCCGTGGCTCCCCCGGCGGTGATTCGCCCACCGGGGGTTCGCCCGCTAATCCAGCAGCGGCCTCGTGTTGGCAGCCGTGAGCGCCACCGTTGACGCGTTGTGCAGCAGAGCCGCCGTGGCAGGCTGCAACACCCCCACCAGCCCCAGCACGATGAGAGCCGAGTTGAACGTGATGATGAAGCCGTAGGAGCTGTTGATCCTGCCCATGAGCTTCTGCGAGAGCCGGCGCATGTCTATGAGCACCTCGAGCGACGAATCCACCACCGACACGTCGGCCACGCTGCGGGCGATGTCGCTCGCGTCGGAAAGCGCCACCGAAACGTCGGAGGCGGCCAGCGCCGGCGAGTCGTTGATGCCGTCGCCCACCATCACCACGGTGTGCCCCTGCTCCTTGAGCGCCTCCACGAAAGTCGCCTTGTCTTCGGGCAGCACCTGCGACTGGTACTCCTCGATGCCCAGCTCGCGGGCCACTGCGCACGCGCAGTTCTCGGAGTCGCCGGTGAGCATCACGATGTGCTCGAAGCCTTCTTCGCGCAGCTGCTCGACCACCCTGGCCGATTCTTCGCGTAGCGGGTCGGTAATGCACAGCACGCCCTCCAGCTTGCCCTCGATGGCCAGGAACACCGTGGAATAGCTGTTGGCTTCCTCGGCCAGCCTGCGCTCGAGGTCGTCGGGCCTGGGCACGCCCTCGTCGTCGAAGATGAAGTGCGCGCTGCCTATGCAGGCTCGCTTGCCGTCGATTCTGCTGGCGATGCCGTGCGACACGATGTACTCCACGTCGGCGTGCATCTCGTTGGGGTGAGCAAGTCCGCGCTCCGACGCGGTGCGCACGATGGCCCTGGCCATGCTGTGCGGGAAGTGCTCTTCCAGGCAGGCGGACACCTTGAGCAGGTCGTCCTCGGTATTGCCGTTGAATGTGAGGATCTTCTCCACCTCGGGGCGGGCCTTGGTGAGCGTGCCGGTCTTGTCGAACACGATGGCGTCGGCATTGGCCAGAGCCTCGAGGTACTTGCCTCCCTTCACCACGGCCTTGCGGCGCGTGGCCTCGCGCATCGCCGACATCACGGCCACGGGAGCTGCCAGCTTGATAGCGCACGAGTAGTCCACCATCAGCACGCTCATCGCGCGGGCGAGGTTGCGCGTGAGCAGCAGCTCTGCCGCGAACACGCTCAAGCTCACCGGCACCATCGACTCCGCCAGGCGCTCGGCCTGGCTCTGCGCCGAAGCCTTGAGGTTCTGCGAGTTCTCCACCATGTCCACTATGTGGTCGATGCGCGACTGTCCGGCCACGGCCGTGGTCTCCACCAGGATCATGCCCTCGTCCACCACGGTGCCGGCGTACACGGTGGCCCCGGACGACTTGCGCACCAGCGCCGACTCGCCCGTCATGGAAGCCTCGTTGACCTCGGCCACGCCGTCGACCACCTTGCCGTCGAGCGGCACCAGCGAACCCATGCGCACCCTCACGAGGTCGCCCAACTTCACGTCGGCGATAGGGGTCTCGTACTCCACGTTGCCCTCCACGACCCACACCGTCTCGGCACAGATCGACATGTTCTCGCGCATCGCGCTGCGCGTGCGGGCCTCGGTGTAGTCGGAAAGCAGGTCCGATATCTTGAGCAGGAACATCACCGAGCTGGCGGTCTCGAAGTCTCTGGCGATCACCGACACCGTGAGCGCCGTGGCATCGAGCACCTCGACTCCCAGGCGGCCGCGCATGAGGCACCTGATGGCCTTGGCGATGTACTTGGTGAGCCGCACCAGAAGCCATGCGTGGCGTATGACCGGGGGAAGCACGAGCTTGCGTGCATAGCGGCCTATCACCGTGTGCATGAGCGAGAGGTAGAAGTCGTTGTCGATCGCGAGGGTGTCGATCTTGGCATCCTCGCTAGACTTGGGAAGGTCCATCACGTCGAGCGCGTCGAGCACCGCGAGCACGTCGGCCTTGGCGCACTCGTCGTGCTCTATGAGAATCGAGCCGTTGGCGGGCCTCACGATTGCGCTATGCACGCCCTCGACCTGCATGAGCGCCATCGAGACGCCGCGCATCTCGTCGTCGTCGAAAACGAACTTGCCGCATCGCACCCTCAGCCTGCACGGCTGCTCGTGAACAATCTCGTAGAACATGATGTATCCCAGTCCATGAAAATGCGGCGCATCAAGCGCCGCCTGTGTAGTCTTAGCCTATTCGAAATGACCCGCCGGATTTCGGCCTACTCGGCCTCGGAATCTGCGGCAGCCTCGGCGGCCTTGGCATCCTCGGCGGCAAGCTCTTCCTCGACCTGCTTGCGCACCCTCGCCTCGATCTCGGCGATGCGGGCCTTGCGAGCGGCCTCTTCCTTGGCCTGAAGCTTGGCATCGGCGGCCAGGTCCTCGGCATCGTCCTTGAACGACTGAAGAGCCGCCTGCGCGCTGTCGGCCACCAGGATGCCCTTTGCCGCGCCCTTGACGGCCGCGTCCCTCACAACCTTGCTCGATGCGAGCGCCGCGCCGGTGCATGCAGCTGCCACTCCGCCAACGAAAGCCCAAACTCCGCAATTCTTATACCAAGCCATGATTTCCTCCTAGAAAAATCGTGTCTAATACTCGAAGATTCCGTGCTCCCCCGGAGTCGGAAGGAGCCGCTGCGAAACCGCTGCGAGCCGCTGCGCCCGCCGTGTTTCGCTTACGCACACATAGTAGCATCACGGTGCAGAATAATTGAGCATCGAGCACAACATATCCACGAAAACACCGCTCGTCTGAAGCCAAGCAAGCCGCCCGGCGCATCCACCTGGCGGCCCGCCACTCTAAGCTATCTGGCCAATCTGGCTCTTGCCGGAAGCCCCGCGATCTACATGCTGCCGTGCGTCTGCACCTTGTCGCCGGAGTTCACGTTCATTGAGGCCTTGGCCTTGTCGGTCACGTCGTGGATCTCTTCCTTGATCGCAGATGCCTTGGAGCGCAGGAACAGGAACGAGCATCCCAGAATTCCCGATGCCGCCGAACCCATCAAGATGGCGACCTTGGCCACCACGGTGAAGGTGGGATCCACGAACGAGAGATTGGCCACGAAGATTGCCATGGTAAAGCCCACACCGCCCAGCATCGCGGCGCCCATCATATGCGACCACGTTACGTTTTCGGGAAGCTTCGACAGGCCCGACCTCACGATGAGCCTGCTCACCAGCATGATGCCCAGGGGCTTGCCCACCATCAGGCCGAAGAACACGCCGTAGAACACGGGGCACTCGAAGATGGTGGCGGCCGAAAGCGACGTTACCGTTACGTTGGCGTTGGTGAGCGCAAACAGCGGGAGGACGAGGAAGTTGACCCAGGGGCTGAGCGCACGCTCGAGCCTCACCGCGGGCGGCACCGCGTCGCGCGACACCTTGGCGAGACTGGCCGCGTTCTCGAGGAACTCTTCCTGACCCATCACGGGAGCTCCGGGGCTGTAGGAGTTCGCAGCCGCCTTGGCCCTCTTGCCCGACCAGCTGCCGAACAGCCCGCCCTTTACCACGGTGGTAGAGGGGATGGCGAAGGCCAGCACCACGCCGGAGATGGTTGAGTGCACGCCCGACATGAAGATGCAGTACCACAGCACGCATCCCACCAGCAGGTACGGCACCAGCGAGTAGATGCGCAGCCTGTTCATGGCCGCCAGCACCAATACGACGCCGAGGGTGATGAGCAGCCACATCGCCGACGGGGACTGCCCGTAGAAGATCGCGATGATGAAGATCGCGATGATGTCGTCGGCCACGGCGAGCGTGCTGAGGAAAACCCTCACGCCCGAGGGCACCTTGGACCCGAGCAGAGAGAGCACTCCCAGCGCGAACGCTATGTCGGTCGCAGTGGGAACGCCCCATCCGCCGATGGTGTCGGGATGACCCGAGTTGATGATGAGGTAGATCACCAAGGGCATCGTCACGCCGCCGAATGCGGCGCCGATGGGAAGTATGGCCTGTCGGATCTCGGAAAGCTGTCCGACGGACATCTCGAACTTGATCTCGAGACCCACCGACAGGAAGAACACCGCCATGAAGATGTCGTTGATGATGAGCGAAAGCGACATGCTCGCCTGCGACGACCCGAATCCGATCGAGACCTCGGTGTTCCAGAAGGCGTTGAAGCATTCGCATGCTCCGGTGTTGGCCACTATGAGCGCGACCACTGCAGCTAGGAGCATGATCGCGGCCGCCTTGGTAGACGACTGCGTAAACTCGTGGAGCTTTGCAAAACGTTTGCGTCGGTTTCCAGTTTCCTCTATATAGATACTGCCCGAATCATGAGAGCTGCTCATTTTGCAGACCTTCTCTCCAGCCATCCCCCTCCAAAAGACGGCCATAATCAATGTTTCGCCTGAATTCCCCCAAACCAGCGAAACAAAAACAAATTGAACGCATTTATATTATAGAGCTTTAAAGGTACAGGGTGCTTTCGGTGAATGAATTTAGAAAAACGGGCAAAAATGTAGTGAAACCCGGTTCACTAGAATATGAACCGGGTTTCACTCTCGAAACTATGTATTTTGCGGCGAAAAATCTCGCCAGCGGCTAGCGGCGAGAAGCGGCGGCATCGCCTGCGCCCGCTACTTCCAGTCGGATCCCACGACCACCATGAGCTTGCCGTCGAACGAGTAGCGCCCGTTGGATGCCACGGCCTGTCCCATTCCCAGCACGTTGATGATGTCGCTGGCCACCTGCTTGTCGGCATCGTCGTTGTAGACCACGAGCGTGGTGTCGTACACGAACTGGTTGGTGTTGCCGGTGTCGTTGATCTGGTATCCGGCCTCTTGCAGTTTGGATGCCGCAGAGCTTGCCGAACCCTCTATGCCGCCGCCGTTGCGCACCGTGATCGGATACGACGACCGCGACACATCCACCGACGAGGTGCTGCTAGACGAGCCGGAAGACGTGCCGTTCTTGTACTCGTCGGCCACGATTCCCGACAGGCTCTCCGACTGCTCGTCGGGCAGGCTGCCGGCATCGATGGTGGCCATCATCTTCTGCCACTCGGTGGTGTCGGCCACCACGTAGGACACGCCGTCGATCGTCTGCGGAGACGAAGGCACGGTATAGGTGTAGATGTTGTCGGTCGAAAGCCCGCTCAGCTCGTTGGCCAGCCCCACGATGGTCTGCACGTTCATGTCGGTCGAAACGGCGCCTGCGATGGAGTTGACGGCCGCCAGCATCGTCGCCGGATCGGCCTGCAGGACCTTGGAGGCCAGCGCCTGCAGGAACATCCTCTGGTTGGCCTGTCTCTGGTAGTCGCCGATGGAGGTGTTGCGCGACCTGCAGAAGATGAGGGCGTGCTCGCCATCCAGCACCTGCAGTCCGGCATCGACCTCTCCGCCGGCATCCCAGTCGTCGATGGCGAACGGCACGTCGACCTCCACGCCTCCCAGCGTGTCGACCAGGCCTTTGAATCCGCTGAAGTCTATCTCGGCATAATGCGAAATCTCGACGCCCGCGAGGTTGGAAACCGCCTCGACCGCGCCCTTTGCTCCGCCATATGCATGGGCTGCGTTGATCTTCTGATAGCCGTGTCCCTCGATCTGCACCCTGGTGTCGCGCGGGATGGAGATGAGCACGACCTGCTTGTTCTTTGCATCGATTCTCGCGAGGATGATGGTGTCGGTCCTGTCGGGCTCGTCGGCCTCGCGTCCGTCGGTGCCCATGAGCAGCATGTAGTAGGGTTCGGTCGACTGCTTGGCAACCAGCACGTCGTCGAGGTCGCCAAGTCCGCCCTGCAGCTGGCTGTTGACCATGCCCATCCAGCCCAGCGCCGCAGCGCCGCCGCCCAGCACGAGCGCCAGCGCCACGACCACGACGGTCACAAGTATGCGCTTGCGCTTTCTCTTCTTCTTGCGGATGTTGGAATAGTTGTCGCGCGAAACCGACCTGCTGTACCCGCCGGCCTTGCGCTCGGACGCGGTCGCCACATGGCTGATCTGGCTGCGCGAGTAATCGCGTCCCGTCCTGCCGCGCGAAGAATTGCGCGAACGGCTGGCACGCGAGTAAGCGTCCCTTTTGATAGACGAGCTTTTGTTGGCTCTTCTAGAACTCATAACCACCTCGTAGTTTTCGACCCAAACATGGTGCCATATTTCGCGTTTCGCTGCCTGATTTTTGCAGCTTCAACAGAAAACCACCATGATGAAGGGGTCTTATTTGCGCTGTGAGCGGCATATCGGGTGCAACCAGCGCACAGTTTCGAGCGTTTTGCGCCCGCTCTCCTACCCTCTGTTTGCAGAATCGCTGGGCACCACTATGCGCTCGATGTTAGCCCCGATCGATGCCAGCTTGCCCACGTAGTCCTCGTACCCTCTGTCGATGTGCTGGATCTGGAAGACCGTGGTCTCGCCGTCGGCCACGAGGCCCGCCAGCACCAGCGCCGCGCCGCCTCGCAAGTCGCTCGACTGTACGGGCGCGCCCGACAGCTGCTTCACGCCATCGACGATCGCGTGATGCCCGTCGACCCTCACGTCGGCTCCCATCCTCGTGATCTCGGAGGCGAACATGAAGCGGTTCTCGAACACGTTCTCGGTGATCACCGAGCTGCCCTCGGCGATGGTCGCCAGCACCATGAACTGCGCCTGCAGGTCGGTCGGGAACCCCGGATGCGGCAGCGTCTGGATGTCGCACGGCCTGATGGGGCCATCGCGAAACACCGTGATGGAGTCGCCTTCCTCCTTCACGTCCACGCCCATGCGCTCCAGCACGGCCAGCGCGCGGCGAAGGTTGTCGGGGTCGGCGCCCGTGACCGTGAGGGGTCCGCCGCAAAGCGCGCCCGCCACCAGGAACGTGCCGGCCTCGATCCTGTCTCCCACCACGGAATGCTCCGGCACCGGATGCAGGTCGCGGGTGCCCTCTATCGCGATCACGGGGGTGCCCATGCCGCTGATGTGCGCGCCCATCTCGTTCAGGAAGTTGGCCAGGTCGCAGATCTCGGGCTCGCGTGCCGCATTCTCGATGACCGTCTGGCCGTCGGCCACCACGGCCGCCATCATCAGGTTCTCGGTGGCTCCCACCGAGGGAAAGTCCAGCGACACGTTGGCGCCGTGCAGCCCGTTCGGCACGTTGGCCTCGATGAAGCCGTGGGCCGAGTCGAACTCCACTCCCAGCGCCTCGAGCGACTGGATATGCATGTCGAGCTTGCGCGAGCCGATGCGGCAGCCGCCCGGCATGGCCACCTTGGCCTTGCCGAACCTGGCGATCAGCGGGCCCAGAACCGAGATGGAGGCACGCATCTTGGCCACCAGCTTGTAGGGGGTCTCGTACGACGAGACGTTGGTGGTGTCGATGTCGAGCACGTGCTCGCCAAAGCTCACGCTGGCTCCCAGCGTCTCGATGACCTGCCCCATCACGTGCACGTCGGAGATGTCGGGCACGTTGACCAGCCTGTAGGGGCCGGGCGCCATGATCGACGCGGCCATGAGCTTGAGCACCGAGTTCTTGGCTCCCCTCACGTGCACGGTGCCCGTGATCGGACTGCCTCCAACTACCTTGATTGCCTCTTCGGTTTCTACTGCCATGCTTTTCGTCTCCCCCCTCGACTCGTATCGCGCCTTTCCTGCATGCAAAAGCCTCCCCGGCGCGCCTGCATGCAGCGGGGAGGCTTTCATAGAACTTCTATTCGCCCAGGTTGGCGCCTTGGCCGGTACCGTCGCCCTGCACGGGCATCGCCTGCCCGGCATTGCCGCCACGGGACCTGTTCCTGGAGAACAGCGCCTTGGTGCAGTAGCCGAACATGAACAGCGTGGCGAACACCGAGACCAGGGTGCCCACGACGGGTATGATCGAGAGCACCGCGGCGATGGCGCCCATGACGAGGGCGGACAGGATGGGGTTCATCTTCTTGAACGCGATGCGGCCCATCGCAGCTGCCGTGAAGGGCAGCGAGATGCAGCTGAGCGCCACGATCAGGCACAGGATCGCAATCGACAGCGGCCACGTGACTCCCAGGAGCAGGAGCAGGATGGCGGCGATCGGAGCCACGACAAGCGAGCACAGGCCCACGAGCAGGATGGCCACGGGCTTCTCGCCGAACATCTCGGCGCTTGCCGCCACCGGCCTCTTGAGGATCCATGCCATGAGCACCGAGAGCACGATGGTGGAGATCAGCGTGATTGCGAAGACCACTCCGGATACCGAGGAAAGCCCGCTGGCTATCTGCGAGGTAGCATCGGCGCTTGCCGAAAGCTCCTGCGCGGCGATGCTGGCAGCGCTGGAGATGTTGGGCTGGTTGGTAGAGGTGACGCGCAGGGTGCCCGTGATCTTGGCGTTGTCGCCAACCGTCACGTTCGCCGCGCTAACGTCCACATCGCCCTCGATGGTGCCGTCGATGGTCACCGTCGACGCCGACACGCTCAGATACCTGGCCGTGCCGTAGAACCCGGCATCTTCGGCGAAAACGTACACGCCGCCCGCGCTGGTGCCCTGGCCGAAGCTCACCGAAGAGCCGGCCACCGTGGCGTTTCGGGCGATCTGCGTGGAGTTGAACACCAGCGTCTGGCCGGCGGCCCTGATGTTGCCCGCCACCGTGGACTGCTGGACCTCGATCTTGCTGCCGGCGGCGATGATGTCGCCTCCGACCTCCGTCTGCGAGATTGTGGTTTCGTACCCGGCCCAGAAGAGGTCGGAGTCCACCTTCTCGCTCGCCAGCGACTCATTGCTCGACGACGCGTTTCCAGCCGTGTCGGGCGCAAGCGCGTATGCCGAGACCGCGCCCAGCAGCATGCATGCGACCAGCGCGATCGCGATGGCAAGCGTTCTCTTCTTCAAAACAACCTCCATATCGTCTTGGCCCCGCGCCCTCCTGCGCCGGGCCTGCGAACGCGGCTTGGTGCCGCAACATGGCGCGTTGCCAGATACCGCCATTGCGGGCACCGGACGGTGCTTGCGAAGCAGCGTGCGGGAAGCCCGCGCCAAACCCACACGTCCCTAATTCTCGCAGTAGCGCGGGTCGTTGGCAACACGCCGGCTCCCAGACGAGCCTATGCATACGTGAGCCGCCACGGCTGTCCGCTGCAGTCCGACGCATCGCCATGCCTTCGCAAAGGCATGTAAATACTCTGGTGAATGATAGTGCGGGCGTGTGCGGCGCGGGCGTTTCCTCTACAATTGTTTGCGTATGCGATAAATCTGAAATCGGGAGGTTGCGAGGCGGCATGTACCAGGGTTTCGTGAAGATAGCGGTTGGCGCCCCGAAAGTTGCCGTCGCCGACTGCAAGGGCAACGCCCGGGCTGCCATAGGCCTCGTGCACGAGATGGCCTCGCGGGGCGCGAAGGTCTGCGTCTTGCCGGAGCTTTGCCTCACCGGGTACACATGCGGCGACCTATTCCTGCAAGACGGGCTTCTCTCCTCGGCGCGCGACGCGCTGCGCGAATTGGCGCACGCCACGGCCGATGCGGACGCGCTGGTGCTGGCGGGCCTTCCCCTCGAGCACGGCGGCAAGCTCTACAACGTGGCAGCCGCCATGTGCCACGGCGAGGTGCTGGCGTTCGTGCCCAAGAGCAGCATCCCCTCCTACAACGAGTTCTACGAGACGCGGCATTTCGCGTCGGGCGCGGGCGCAGCAGCCGCGAGCGCCATCCATTGGGACGGGCGCGACGTGCCTTTCTCCACCAGCATCGTCCTCGAGTGCAACCAGATGCCGCGGCTCAAGGTGGCCGTCGAGATCTGCGAGGACCTGTGGGCCCCCGACCCGCCCAGCGTGCGGCATGCGCTGGCAGGCGCCACGCTCGTGGCCAACCTCTCGGCCAGCAACGAGGTGGTGGGCAAGAACGCCTACCGCAAGATGCTGGTGAGCCAGCAGTCGGCCAGGCTCGTGTGCGCCTACGCCTATTCCAACGCGGGCACGGGCGAGTCCACCACCGACGTGGTGTTCGGCGGGCAGGGCCTCGTGGCCGAGAACGGCACGATGCTGACGGAAGGCCCGCGCTTCGCGCACGGCAGCAGCTTCGCCACGGCCGACATCGACGTGGACAGGCTCGTGTCGGAGCGCCGCAGGATGAGCACCTACCCGCCGCAGGACGCGGGCGGCTACACGGTGGTGGGCTTCGACCTCGAGATGCGCGAGACGCAGCTCGAGCGCGCCTTCGACCCCATGCCCTTCGTGCCGGGTGACTCGCGCGACCGCGACGAGCGCTGCGAGGAGATCCTCGAGATACAGGCGGCGGGACTGGCCAAGCGCCTCGAGCATACGCGCAGCCGCTGCGCCGTTGTTGGAGTGTCGGGCGGCTTGGACTCCACGCTGGCGCTGCTCGTGGCGGCAAGGGCTTTCGACCGGCTGGGCATGGCACGCGAGGGCATATGCGCGGCCACCATGCCGTGCTTCGGCACCACGGGCCGCACGTTCGACAACGCGTGCCTCATGGCGCGGCGCATCGGGGCCACGCTTCGCAAGGTCGACATAAGGCAAGCCGTCACAGTGCATCTGGCCGACATTGGCCACGACCTCGACACGCACGACGTGACCTACGAGAATGCCCAGGCCAGGGAGCGCACGCAGGTGCTCATGGACCTCGCCAACCAGATGGGCGGCTTCGTGGTGGGCACCGGCGACCTTTCCGAGCTGGCGCTGGGCTGGGCAACCTACAACGGCGACCACATGTCGATGTACGCGGTGAACAGCTCCATCCCCAAGACGCTGGTGCGGCACCTAGTGGCGCATCACGCGGCCACCTGCGGCGACCCGCAGCTTGCAGAGGTGCTGCAAGACGTGCTTGACACCCCGGTGAGCCCCGAGCTGCTTCCGCCCACGGCCGACGGCATCTCGCAGAAGACGGAGGAGCTTGTGGGGCCATACGAGCTGCACGACTTCTTCCTCTACTACATGCTCAGGGCCGGGTTCCCGCCCGCGAAGGTCTACAGGGTGGCCAAGGCGGCCTTCGCGGACAAGTACGACGAGGCCACCATCCTCAAATGGCTCAAGCGCTTCTACTCGAGGTTCTTCTCGCAGCAGTTCAAGCGCTCGTGTCTGCCCGACGGCCCCAAGGTGGGCTCGGTGGCGGTGTCGCCACGCGGCGACCTGCGCATGCCCAGCGATGCATGCGCGCGAATCTGGCTCGACGAGCTGGAAGACCTGGAATAGCAGCTGCCGGACAAGCGGCCGGCCCTGAGACATTTAGGAGCAAGATAGATTGCAAACTTTGGAAATCGTTCTCGTGATGACCGGAGCCGTGCTCGTGTCCTCGATCGTCGGCAGACTGGTTCCCAAGATATCGTCGCCGCTCGTGCAGATCGCCATGGGCGTGCTGCTCTCGGTCACGGCCTTGCACTACAACGTGCCCCAGATCGACCCCGACATGTTCCTGCTGCTGTTCATCGCGCCGCTGCTGTACTTCGAGGCCCGCGAGGCCAACAAGATCGCCCTGTGGAAGAACCGCCGCCGCATCCTCTCGCTGGCCATAGGCCTCGTGATAGCCATCATGCTGGCCGTTGGATGCGCCACCTACCTGCTGGTGCCGGCCACGTCGCTTGCCGCCGCATGCGCGATGGGCGCGGCGCTCGGCCCCACCGACGCCGTGGCGGTCACGTCGCTCAAGTCGTCCGCCGAGCTTGGACGCAAGGAGGACTCCATCCTCCAGGGCGAGGCGCTCCTGAACGACGCGTCGGGCATCGTGGCGTTCCAGTTCGCGGTCACGGCTGCCGTAGCCGGCGAATTCTCCTTCATCGACGCCTCGGCGAGCTTCGTCGTTGAGTTCTTCGGGGGCATCCTCACCGGCATCGTGCTGGCCATGGCCATCCACAGGCTGCAGACCCTGTTCCACGAACGCGGCATGGACACGCTGGCCTTCGACGTTGCGTTCGAGATCATGATCCCGTTCCTCATCTTCTTCGTGTCCGACGAGATCCACGTGAGCGGAATCCTCGCCGTGGTGGCTGCGGGCCTGGTGCTCAGCGGATACAACAAGAAGGTGATGGGGCCGGCCTCGGCCAAGTTCGGCATCGCGGCGTCCACGGTGTCGAGCACGATCCGCTACCTGCTCGAGGGCATAGTGTTCGTGCTGCTGGGCATGCAGCTGCCGCAGATCGTGTACCGCCAATGGACCGACGCGGCCATCACCAACGAGACGCTCATCGCGCTGGTGCTGGTGCTCACCGCCGTGGTGGTGGGCGTGAGGTTCGTCTGGGTGTACGTGGGCGAGAAGTGGGAGCATGGCAAGAAGATGCGCGCCAAGAAGGAGCGCGAGCTTGCCGCGCTGAACAGCACTATGTACGACCCGCTGCTGCTCAAGGAGATGCCCTCCGACGACGAGGAAACCGACGACGAGCTGCCTGTGTCGCGCTTCCCCATCGTGCGGCACGCACTCATCACCACGCTGGGCGGGGCGAAGGGCGCGGTGACGCTCTCCATCGTGATGTCGATTCCCTACCTGCTGGCCTCGGGCGAAGCGTTTCCCCACCGCGAGCTGCTGATCTTTCTGGCTTCGGGGGTGATCTTCTGCACGCTGCTGCTGGCCAACTTCTTCCTGCCCGTGCTGGCGCCCGCATCGGAAGACAGCCCCGCAAGCGGGCTGCCGGAGTCCGACGAAGACATCGCCGAGATAAAGATCGGCGTGCTCAACCGCGTGATCAAGCATCTGCTGGACAGCAGCGACAATTACAACGCGGCGGCGCTTCGCAGCGTGGTGCTGGCCTACAACGGGCGCATCAACAGGATCCGCACCGAGTGGGACATCGATTCCGAGCAGACTGTGGCCCTGAGGCTCAGGGTGCTGGACGTGCAGATGGCCGAGCTCAAGTCCATCGAGGCGGCCAAGATCGCGCCCGAGATGGAGATCACCCGCAACATGCTGCGCATCGCCAAGGCCAGAAGGCTGCTCACCCACAAGAACAGCTACGGGCAGGCCATTGCCGCCGTGCTGCTGCACATCCCGTCGGCATGCAAGCTGCTGGCAAGCTACTCGCTCAACGTGGCCAAGAGGTTCCTGGGCTACCCGGTGGCGCACCCCAAGGTGAACGTGCGCATGATGCTCGAGCAGAAGGCGGTGGACTTCCTCGAGAGCTTGCTGGGCGACGGCGACCCCACAGTGGACGACAACGTGATCCGCGAGAGGCTCATGGCCCACCAGTCGAGCGTGGAGGGCGTGTCGGTGTCGCCGTTCAACGTGGCGGCCTTCGCCCGCAAGACGCCCGACCTGATGGAGCTGGAGCGCAACGCCTACAACCTCGAGCTAGACGAGGTGGCCAAGCTCCAGGAGGAAGGTCAGATCTCGAGAGGCGCGGCCAAGCTGCTACGCGACAACATCTACCTGATGATGGTGGACCTCGACCCGGAGCTGTAGCGTTTCGCGGGCGCGCCCGCACGGCTGCCCCGCACCCCGCGCTCGCTAGCCGTCGTGCTCGGCTATCAGCTCCAAAATGCGATCGATGCTCACCGGACGGTAGTCGTTGGCATCCACGCCCACGTCGTACTGCCACTGCTTGCGCGAGAAGTTGCGCATGTTGTACTTGTCGCCCTTGGAGTGGATGTGGCCGTGCAGCTGCACCGAGCCGCCGCGCTGCCCCGCCCAGTTGCGGATCGGGAAGTGAAAGAGGCAGAAGCGCCTGTTGTCGGGGCCGTACTTGAGCTCGCGGTAGTCCTCGATGGACTCGAACAGCCCCATCCCCGAGTAGTCCTTGTCGTTGTTGCCCTTGAGCAGGTGCATGTGCTTGCACTCGATGCCGCGCACGAGGCTTGCCGACAGGTCGCGCCCTATGCGATGCGAAACGTCGCCCAGCACGAACAGCACGTCGTCGGGTTCCACCACGGAGTTGATGTTTTCCACCAGCTTGGCGTTCATCTCCTCCACGGAGCCAAACGGCCGGCTCAGCTTGCCGATCATGTGCGCATCGCCAAGGTGCAGATCTGAGGTGAAGAAGATCCTGTTCACGAAAGCCTTCCTGCGTTTTGCCCGAGAGGCCCATGGAAAGTGCCCGGCTCGAGCCAGGATTTTCGAAAAGTGCCCCAAAGCAAATCAGCCCCCGCTCTCGCGGAGGCTGATTCCAATTACGACTGGTAGGCCGTAGGGGGGTCGAACCCCTGACCTTGGGATTAAGAGTCCCCTGCTCTACCATCTGAGCTAACGGCCCAAAAGCATTCTATTACGCACACATTTTTTTGCAATCGCCATGGCGGCGAGCGGTCAAACTTTTTTCGGCTCCTAAGAGTGGCTCTCAAGAGCGCCCCGAGGGGTTACAGCTCCAAGCCGCTCCCGCTGCGCTCCTGAGCCTTCTTGGCGGTGCGCATGAGGAACTCCTCGTTTGTCTTGGTTTGCTTGAGGCTCTTGATGAGCATCTCCATCGAGCGCTCGGTGTTGTTGAGGTTGGCCAGCACGCGCCTCACGCCCCAGATGAGCGGAGCCAGCTGCGGGTCGATGAGCAGCTCGTCGCGGCGGGTGCCCGACGACACCGGGTCGATTGCGGGGAAGATCCTGCGATCGGCCAGGTTGCGGTCGAGCTTGAGCTCCATGTTGCCGGTGCCCTTGAACTCCTCGAAGATCACCTCGTCCATCTTGGAGCCGGTGTCGATCAGTGCGCTGGCCAGGATGGTGAGCGATCCGCCGTTCTCGATGTTGCGCGCCGCGCCCAGGAACCTCTTGGGCGGATAGAGCGCCGTGGAGTCCACGCCGCCGGAGAGCACGCGGCCCGATGCCGGCTGCGCCAGGTTGTAGGCGCGGGCGAGGCGCGTGATGGAATCGAGCAGGATCACCACGTCTTTGCCGGTCTCCACGAGGCGCTTGGCCCTCTCGATCACCAGCTCAGACACCGCGATGTGGTTTTCGGACGGCATGTCGAACGTCGACGAGATCACCTCTCCATGGATGGAACGCTCCATGTCGGTAACCTCCTCGGGCCTCTCGTCCACGAGCAGGCACATGAGGTGCACGTCGGGGTTGTTGGCGGTGATGGAAGCTGCTATGTCTTTGAGAATCGTGGTCTTGCCGGCCTTGGGCGGCGACACGATGAGGCCGCGCTGACCCTTGCCGATGGGCGCCACCAGGTCGATCGTGCGCGATGTGATGGTGTTCTGCCCATGCTCGAGCACCAGGCGCTCGTCGGGATAGACGGGGGTAAGCTCGCCGAACTTGCAGCGGCCCTTCACCTGGTCGAGCGGAAGGCCGTTGACGGAGTCGATGCGATGCAGGGCGCCGTACTTGTCGTTCTCGCGCCCGGGGCGGGCCTGGCCGCAGATCCAGTCGCCCTTGCGAAGCCCGTTGCGCTTGATGGTCGACACGCCCACGTACACGTCGTTCTCGGAGGGCAGGTAGCCTCCCGTGCGGAGAAAGCCGTAGCCGTCGGAGAACAGGTCCAGCACGCCCTCGCAGTCCACGAAGCCCTCGGCCTTGGCCAGAGCCTCGAACACGATGTCGATGAGCTGGTCCTTCTTGGTGCCCTTGGGCACCTCGACCTCAAGCTCGGCGGCCTTGGCCTTGAGGTCCACGACCTTGAGCTTGGCCAGCTCCTCGCGCGTGACCTGCGGGGCTATCTGCTCGCGCTGCGAGTTGGAAGCCTGGTGCTGTCTGCGCGGCTTGCGCTGCCTGCTGGAGTTCTGCTGGCCGTTTGCGCCCTTGCCGTTGCCGTGCTGCTGCCCGTTGTGCTGCGATTGCTGCCGTTGCCTGCCGCGCTGAACGCCCTGTCGCGGCTCGCGCTTGTTGGACTCGGTTGAACTCATGCGTTGACTACCTTCTCCCAGTCCTTGGCAAACGACTCCATGCCCCTGTCGGTGAGGGGATGCATGATGCACTTCTTGAGCACGCCGAACGGCACGGTGGCGATGTCGCAGCCCATGAGGGCGACCTGCGACACATGGTTGACGCTGCGCACCGAAGCCGCGATGATCTCGACCTCTTCGCCCTCGACTCCCACGTTGCGGAAGTCGTAGTTCTTGATGGCGGCCACGATGTCGCCCACCTGGGCCAGGCCGTCTTCTCCGATGTCGTCGAACCTGCCGATGAAGGGGCTGATGTAGCGGGCGCCCGCGTTGGCCGCCATGAGCGCCTGCGGCACCGAGAACACCAGCGTCATGTTGACTGCGATGTTCTCGTTGGCAAGTATCCTCGTGGCTGCGAGGCCTGCGGGGGTGATGGGTATCTTGACCGCCACGTTGGGGGCGATGGCTGCAAGCTCACGCCCGTCGGCCACCATTTCCTCGGTGGTGCTGGCCATGGTCTCGGCCGAAACCGGACCGTCGACGATCTGGCAGATCTTGGCAATGTGCTTCGGGAAGTCGGCAACGTTGCCGCCCGTCCTCGAATACAGCGTCGGGTTGGTGGTCACGCCTGCGAGGGCGCCCCACGACGCCGCCTCCTCAATCTCGTCCAGATTGGCAGTGTCGACGAAAAACTTCACTTCTCACTCCTCTTCTCCCCATCGTGCGCCCCATTGCGCCTGCTGCAGATGCAGCTCGACCCCGTATCCGACGGAGTCTGCTTGTTGACGGGATTTGAATTGATGGTACCGGCAAGGTTCCAGAAGGCGCGAACTCAAAAATGCAAGCATAACCGCACATGCGTGTATAAACCCCAAAGCCACAGTGTGAAATGAAATGATGAATGAACGATGATGGCCGCGCCCTCTTGTCCGCTGGCCAAAACCGATAATAGTACAAATCGGTGCCAACGCAACGATTATTTGGCGTATCCGGTATTTGTAGAGATACCTAGTGCGTTGCGCGGTGAGAGCGCCCACCTGCCGCGCGGTGCGTGTTGCTCGCTGCATACGCGAGCGGGCTTTGGTCGCCCGCCCGCTTCCGCTGCCCCGTGGCATCGCAGCCAGTCGCGCGCAAGTCGTATACGATTGAGAGCTGTAATTCCAACTATTCCTTCACGACGAAACGGCGGTCGAGCACACACGATGCCAAGCAATTACGAGACTCCCAGGCATAGCAGGCCCCAGACGAACCCGGCGTATTCGAACTCGCGTGGCCAGCACGCGGGTCAGCGCACGAATTCGGGTGCTGGTGCCTATACGGGTTCGCACGCCAACCATAGCCGCTATGCAGTGGATTCCACGTATCGTCAGAGCTACGACGATTACGGCTATATCGACGATGGTCGCACGGGAGGCACCAGCAGCATCCGCAAGGTCGTGACCATCGTCGCCAGCGTCATCTACTGGCCGATAGCGCTCATCGGGGTTTCGGCCCCGTTCCTTCCCGGATTCAACCCCGGCGGCCTGCATATGTGGCAGGCGGTGTTCAGCCGATTCTGGCTGGCCTTTGCGCTGCTGGGATTCGTGTACGCGCTCGTGATCGACCTAGGCAGCATCCGCAGCTCGGGCTTCTTGGGCGGGCGGCCGTCCAGGATCGCGATAGCCATCGTCGCCGACCTCGCACTGTCGTTCGTCCTGCTGCGCATAGTGTGCCTGCTTTAGGTTCCCGTGTCTACTGCAAGTTGCAGATTTCGCCAATAGCTGCATCTCCATATCAACTGCATCTGGACACGCCATCTTTTGACGTGATCATGAAAAATACACTCGCAGCTCCTCGGCTGCGGCATCCTTCGAGTTTCCATGGGATCGGTCGCAGCGCCTCAATGTCTGCCAGCCTCTGCGCCCCTTCATCACCTGCATCGCATTACCTAAACGTGTGCGCGAATGCGCCGCTAGATTGCCATTTCGTTAAATCTTTACCTTCAAGGTCGTATTTTTGCCAATTTGTGCTTCCCATAGGGGTTTGTTGGGTTAGAATGTGCGTTAGGAAAGGCCGGAAGGCATCAGGCGAACGTCGGGCAGGAGAGGCCCGAGCGCTTTAGGAGAATACAGGAGGCAATCATGGATTTCGAGAACAGCCAGACCAAGAAGAACCTCGAGGCCGCGTTTGCGGGCGAGTCGCAGGCCTACGTGAAGTACTCCGCCTTCGCGTCCAAGGCTCGCAAGGACGGATACGAGCAGATCGGCAACATCTTCGCCGAGACCGCGGGCAACGAGTTCGCGCACGCCAAGCTGTGGTTCAAGTACCTCAACGGCGGCGACTACCCCTCCACCGAGGACAACCTGGCTGCAGCAGCTGCCGGCGAGAACTTCGAGTGGACCGACATGTACAAGGAGTTCGCCGAGACCGCGCGTCAGGAGGGCTTCGACGAGATCGCCCGCAAGATGGAGATGGTGGGTGCCATCGAGAAGCATCACGAGGAGCGCTACACCAAGCTGCGCGAGAGGGTCGTTGCCAACACCGTGTTCTCGCGTGACGAGAAGAAGGCCTGGATCTGCCTCGAGTGCGGCAATATCGTGTACAGCCAGAAGGCTCCCAAGGTCTGCCCGGTGTGCAACCACCCCGAGTCGTATTTCCAGCTGCTCATCCCCGACTACGAGGAGGAGTAAGGCCAGCAGCTCGCAGCTCGCGGCTCGCGGGTAGCGGACACGCCAACAGGCTAGCTAGCTAGCAAGTAGCGGGGTCGCTCGGAAACGGGCGGCCCCGTTTTTTTGCGTGCAGGTGGTTACAGCTCTCCCGGGGTGTCCGGGTCGGGGTATATCATGCCGGTTCAGGCTTCGCTTGCGCTGCAGAAGTCGCCGGCACGACACACCCCGTCCCGGGCACCTGGCGGCTCTCTCGGAGTCGGACGTGCAATTGGGAAAGCTCGTGGGCCGAGCGGCGCCTACGCTCGTATACGATAGAGTGCGCACGCGAACTAACCAGAAAGAGAATCAAGCGCACATGACCGAGAGCAACACCAACAGCGAACCCGATGCATTCGAGCTTACCGACGAGCTGAAAGAGCAGGCCGCGACGTTCAAGATCGCGGACGCGCATTGCCACATATATCCCGAGAAGATCGCCGCAAAGGCGGCGCATGCGGTGGGAGCTTTCTACGAGGGTCACCCCATGAACGCCGCGGTGGGCGACGCGGCGACCCTCCTCGAACACGGCAGGCGCATCGGGGTCGACCGCTACCTGGTATGCTCGGTGGCCACTACCGTGGAGCAGGTGGATTCCATCAACCGCTTCATCGCTTCGGAGTGCGCGAAGCATCCCGAGTTCGTGGGACTTGGAGCCTGGCACGAGGACGTGCAGGATCTAGACGCGCTGCTCGATCAGATTCAGGAGCTGGGGCTTCGCGGAGTGAAGGTTCACCCCGACTTCCAGAAGGTTTCCCTCGATGACCCGCGCATCATGTCGCTCTACAGCGCGCTGCAGGAGCGCGACCTCTGCATCCTCATGCACATGGGCGATTGGAGATACGACTACTCCTCCCCCGCAAAGCTGGCACGCGTGCTCGAGAAGTTCGACAAGCTCAAGATCGACGCGGCTCACCTCGGAGGCTGGACCGTGTGGGACGAGGCCTATTCGTGCCTCAAGGGGTCGTCGGCGTTCTACGACATTTCGAGCAGCGCGGCGGTGATCGGAGTGGAGCGCGCTTCCGAAATCGCGCATGGCTACGGCGCCGACAGGCTCATGTTCGGCAGCGACTTTCCCATGTGGAACCACGCGGCCGAGTTTGCCCGCACCATGCAGCTGGGCTTTACCCGCGAGGAGCTGGAAGACATCTTCTACAACAACTTCATGAGGTTCTACGGGCTAAGCGATTAGCAGCAGCTCGCCTACTGCCCGGCTGCCTTGCCCTTGTCGCCCTCGAGGAAGATCTTGCGCGTCACGAAGTTGTACACCGTCACAAAGGCGGTGGCCACGATCTTGGACAGCATGTAGAAGATGCCCATGAGGTCCACCATCAGCCACATCATGAGCTGGTTGATGCCCAGGCCGATGACCGACAGCACGATGAACACCGTGAGGTCCTTGACCTTGGAATGCCCCTCGTCCACGTCGAACACCCAATGCGTGCTGAGGATGTAGTTGTACACCACCGAGATGGTGAACGAGAACGCGCTGGCCACCAGCACGTTGATGCCGAAGACCTCCTTGAACATACAGAGGAACCCGAAGTCGATCAGAAACGCCGTGCCTCCCACCACCGAGAAGCGCAGCAGCTGCTTTATGAGTTCGGGGGTTAGCTTGAACTGCATCGTTTAGCGGTCGCCTCGATTCTCGGCGGGCGCTGGTGCGGGTTCGCTGGCCGCCGTGCTGGCCGCCGTGGACTCTTCGATGCCCGCAGCGGTGATGTCGCACATGTTGTCGGGACGCATGAGGTGCATGGCGTTGACCCAGCGCTTGAAGTTCTCCTGCTGGTTGCGCTTGAGCACCGACAATATGATGCCCGAGAAGAACGACAGCAGGGCCACCACCAGAAGGCAGCTGCACACGATGAGCGTGGGGTAGCGCGGCACCATGCCCGTTTGCATGTACTCGCCCAGGATCGGGATGAACAGGATGGCGCAAACGATCGCTATGATGAGCGCGATGATCGAGAAGAACGCCATCGGCCTGGTATCGCGGAAGAGCCTCGCGATGGTCTTGAGCACCTTGATGCCGTCGCTCACGGTGGAGAGCTTGGACTCGCTGCCCTCGGGGCGGTCGCGGTAGTCGATCGGGCGCTGCACGATGCCGAAGTTGTTGTCGAGAGCAAAGATCGTCATCTCGGTCTCGATCTCGAATCCCTTGGCGATGCAGGGGTAGGTCTTCACGAAATCGCGGCTGAAGGCGCGGGCGCCTGTCATGATGTCGTCGATCTTGGCGCCAAACAGCAGGTTGATCAGAAACCTCACCACCCTGTTGCCCGAGTTGTGGAACATGCGCTTGTTCTCGGTGAAGTAGGTGGACGAGAGCCTGTCGCCCACCACCATGTCGGCCTGTCCTGTGAGCACCAGCTCCTCGAACTCTTCGGCGAAGGTGGCCGGATAGGTATCGTCGCCGTCGACCAGGATGTAGCAGTCGGCCTCGATCTCGCGAAACATCTGCGCCACCGCATTGCCCTTGCCCTGCTTGTAGGCGCGCCTCACGATGGCCCCGTGCTCGCGGGCAATCTCGGAAGTGCGGTCGCTGGAATTGTTGTCGTATACGTAGATTGCAGCATGCGGGAGGTGCTTCTTGAAGTCCTCGATCACCGCGGCCACCGTCTGCTCCTCGTTGTAGCAAGGAATGAGAACTGCCGTCTTGCTCAAGCGAAATCCAATCTTTCGGTTTATCGTGTGCAACCCGTTCGCGCGTGCGCACCACGCGCCGCGCGTCGAAGTCGCATATGCCTAACTATATAACCGCAAGCCGAAAACTCGCACAGGGCATCGGTGTATCTCCAACTTTCGGCCTATTCGCGCTCGGCGGGCATATCTTGTTCGTTCTTGTTCGTTTGCGTTCGTTGCGGTCCGTTTGCGTTCGTTCTTGTCCGTTGCCCGTTGTGGATTCTCGCGGCCCGTCCCGTCACTTCCGATAATCGCCCGCAAATGAAAAGGAGCCCGAATCGAGCTCCTTTGCAAACTGGCGCTTTGACTTTGCGCGGTTGAACTTGAGGTCGCCGTGAGGCCCGATGCCGCACGCGTGCGCGTTATACTTGGGCATCATCGCGAGCGTCGTGTCGACCCCCGACTGTTTCCAGACCGGTCCGCTCTTCGCGACCTTGCGCTTCTTCTTGGCCATAAGCCCGATCACCTCCTTCGTGGTTGCATGCTGTCGTTTTCGCCGGATTGGCCGGCCAAACAGCACTATAGCAGTACAACACCGGTTGGCTCATTCTCTCCCCACTGGCGGCATCGTTGCTGCGACTTGCTACTCGTCCTCCAGCAGCAGGGATGCCTCCAGCCACGCGTCCTCAAGCTCGGCGATCCTTGCCTTCAGCTCGGCTATGCGCTGCTCGCCCTCCTGGAGGGCCATGTAGTCGGTGGGATCCTGCGCGGCCAGGTCACTCTCGGCTTCGGCCAGCTTGCCGCGTGCCGTCTCCAGCTTGCGCTCCGACGATGCCAGCTTCTTTCGCGCCGCCTGATGCTCCGCGTTCGACAGCTTGCGCGGCTGCGACGGCGAAGAACTCGACGCTCCCCCGCCATCATGCTCGCTCGCTTCGCTCGCATCGGCGCCCGCAGTGCCGGCCGTGCCCGCATCCCCCGCCGCGCCGGTGCGCAGCATGTGCAGATACTGGTCTACTCCGCCCGGCATGTGCACCACCTTGCCGTCGATCACGGCGTACTGGTTGTCGGTCACATGCTCCAGCAGATAACGGTCGTGCGACACCATGATCAGCGTGCCGGGCCATGTGTCCAGCACGTTCTCGATTTGCGACAGCATGTCGATGTCCATGTCGTTGCCCGGCTCGTCCAAGATCAGCACGTTGCAGCCCTCGAGCAGGGTGAGCATGAGCTGCAGCCTGCGCTTCTGGCCGCCCGAGAGCTTGGACACCGGCAGCTGGAAGTGCGCCCTCGAAAATCCCAGGCGCTCAAGCAGCTGCGTCGAGGTGATCTCCTTGCCGTCTATCTCGTAGTGCGTCTTGTAGCGCGACAGCACCTCGCGCACCTCGTAGTCGCCGAATTCGTCCAGCTCCTCCAGACGCTGAGACAGCACCGACATCTTCACGGTCTTGCCTATGTTGAGCCAACCGGCATCGGGCTTGACCTTGCCCTGGATGAGCTTGAGCAGCGTTGTCTTGCCGGCGCCGTTCTCGCCAAGAATGCCGACCCTGTCGCCCGGAGCGATGTTCCAGCTCACGTCGCGAATCACGCTGCGCCCGCCGTACGACTTGCTCACGTTCACGAACTCCACCGCGCGCTTGCCTATCCTGGCCACGGCCACGCGCTTGAGCTCGATGGTGTCGCGGATGGGCGGCTCGCCCTCGATGAGCGCTTCGGCGGCGGCCACGTGGAACTTGGGTTTGGAGGAACGCGCCCTGGCTCCGCGCGACAGCCAGGCCAGCTCGCGACGCAGCAGGTTCTGCCGTTTGACCTCGGCCTTCTGCGCGGCCTCCTCGCGCTCCACGCGCTGCAGCACGTACGCCGAGTAGCCGCCCTCGAACGGCTCGACCTGCGAGTCGTGCACCTCCCACATCGAGTTGCACACCTCGTCCAGAAACCATCTGTCGTGCGTGACCACCAGCAGCACGCCCTGGTTGCGATGCCATCTGCGATTGAGATGCCCCGCCAGCCAGGCGATCGTGGCCATGTCGAGGTGGTTGGTGGGCTCGTCGAGCATGAGGATGTCGTGGGTGCCGGCCAGCACGCGCGCGATGTCGACACGCCTGCGCTCGCCTCCCGAGAGCTTGCCCACCTCGCCCTGCATGTCGAGCGTGCCCACCAGGTGGTCGACAATGTCGCGGATGCGCGGGTCCGATGCCCACACGTACTCCGGCGTGTTGCCGAAGATGCACTCCGCCACCGTGGCCGCAGGGTCGAAGGAGTCGTCCTGCCCCAGCATCTCGATGGTCAGCTCGTTGCGCTTGAACACGCGGCCGTCGTCGGGTTCGAGCGTTTGCGACAGCACTCCCAGGAGCGACGACTTGCCGTCGCCGTTGCGCCCCACGATGCCGATGCGCGCGCCCTCGTCCACGCCCAAGGTCACCCCGTCGAACACCTTCTTGGAAGCGTACTCGAGCTTTATGTTCTCGCATCCCAGCGCAAACGCCATCGCAAACCTCGCGTCCTCTACCTCTGCATATATATAAGTG
>CAVFRF010000051.1:0-51647 GCA_963624975.1 Bacteroidaceae bacterium | reverse complement strand
GCGTCCGCGCTACTGCCTGCGGTCGTACGAGACGATGCCCCAGATGTCCATCACGAAGGGGATTATGCACACCACGATTACCGCGATGGGCACGATGATCGACCATCCAAACATCACGGCTGCGTCCCATATGAAGAACGCCGCGATGCAAAGCACCACCAGACAGGCGAAAAGCACGAAGCCGATGCTCGGGTTCTTGACCCTCACATAGAAGTAGGTGAATCCCGAGGCAAGCCCGAAGGCTCCCCAGCCCACTCCGAAGTCCATGAGCAGCATGCGCGCCGAGAGCGCATCGGGCATGGGCGTGGATCCGTCGAGACCCATGGTGTGCATCGCCAGAAAGAGCGTGATCACGAGCATGAGCAGGAATTTGGTGCACACGCAGCCCAGAAGCGAGGCATACGAGGGGTTCTCGAGGTCGCGCTCCTTGATGGGGAACTTCGCGTCGAGCTTGTGCTTGTAGCGGGTGATCGCAGCGTTGTCGATCACGTCGCTGAATGTGCTGTTTTCCTGGTCCATGTGCTCTCGCGTTTCGTAAAGGTCCGGCGGCCGGCGCCAAACAACCCGCGCCGCCCGCAAACATATAGAGCAGATGTTATCACTACCCCGCCCGTTCGGCTCAGTCGAACTACTGCAGCGCAGCCCTCGGCCTAATGGCGGGCCTCGTAGAACATCAGCAGCTGCAGGAAGCCGGCGTAGCCCGGGTACCTCTCCATGGGGAAGCCTTTGGGGTAATGCGCGTCCAGCACCCGCTTGATCCACACGTCGATGGGGAAGAGGCCCAGGCGGTGGTAGCCGTAGAGCGCCGTGCAGTTGGCGACCTTGATGCCCACGCCGTTGATCTGCATGAGCGTTTCGAGCAGCTCCTCGTCGCCAGCATCGCCCAACGCCTCGAGGTCGACTTGGCCGCTCGCCACCCTGCGTGCGGCATCCAGCACGTAGTCGGTGCGGTAGCCCAGGCCGCAGTCGGCCAAATCGTCGTGCGAAAGCGATGCCAGCCTCTCGGGGGTGGGAAACTCGAACGCCTCGCCCGCGTCGTCGCCCATCGGCTCGCCGAACTTCTGGCAGATGCGCGTGACGCACGTGGTGATGGAGGCCACCGACCTGCGCTGCGACACGATGAAGCTCACCAGCGTTTCCCAGGGGTTCTGGTTTACCACGCGCAGGCCCACGCCGGCATGCGCCGCGTTGGAGAGGTACTCGTCGTCGGGGTCCACGCTCGCGAACCATTCGGCGTAGCTCCGGTCGAGGTCGAAGTAGTGCTTCCAGTACTGCTCGAACTCCCAGTCGGGGCAGTCGATGTTCCACGAGCCGTCTTCGCACATGCTGGCGTGCACGTACCTGTCTTCGCTCATGGCGATGTACCCGCCTTCCGACGAGGGCACTATCCTGAAGCACTGCCCCGAATCTGCGATCTTGTGCAGGTCGAAGTACTCCGACGAAACGCTTACCATCTGCATCCACCTCCGCTTGTCGCCACCGCCGCGCGCCCGCGCGCCGCAATCTCTGGACAACATCGTAGGGCACGAAACTTACCAGATTCTTAACCAAATCTAACCAGATCCTTACCAGATTCTAAACCGGTCGACCCTGCAAGTAGACGAAAAGGTAAGATGCGCTGCGCTCGCGCGGGCCAGGCGCAGGCTGCCCAGTATGTAGATGCCGTGCGGGTCGGCTGGTCAGAGCACGGTTTTGCCCGGGCGTTGTGCTAAAGTCGAGAAGACTGCAAGTCTTTTTAGAAAGGATTGCCATGGGCTTCAAGGAGATTTCGATCGAGGAGTGCAAGGCCAACTTCGCCAGCGACTTCAAGCACAGGTTCAGCCTGGTCTCGGCCACCGACGGCGGCAAGACCAACATGCTCACCGTAGCGTGGGCGCAGGTTGGCTTCTTGTGGAAGCGTCCCGTGGCCACCGTGTACATCAGGCCGTCGCGCTACACCAAGGGATTCATGGATGCCAGCGGGATGTTCACCGTGTCGTTCATCGACGGGCACGAGAAAGACGTGGTCTACCTCGGCAGGCATTCGGGCCGCGACGAGGACAAGCTCGCCGCCACCGACCTGCATCTCGTGGAGGTAGACGGCCAGCCCGCCTACGAGGAGGCCGACCTCGTGCTGGTGTGCAAGATCATCCACGCGCAGCAGGTCGACCTGAGCTGCTCGCTCGATCCCACGATCGAGCAGGAGTGCTACCCCGAGGGCGACGTTTCGATAGAGTACATCGGCCAGATCGAGAAGATTCTGGTAAGAGAGTAGGGCGTAAGTCGGGCCAGCTGCCGCGCGTCGGCGCGGAAGGCGGGCCCGCAGCATCGCAACACACGACGAGTAGGAGTTTTCGCACGATGATAGCCGTAATTCCGGCGGCAGGCTTGGGTTCCAGGTTCTTGCCGGTTACAAAGTCCCAACCCAAGGAAATGCTTCCGGTGCTCGACAAGCCCGTGATCCAGTACGTGGTGGAGGAGTCGGTGGCAGCCGGCGCCGACAAGGTCGTGATCGTGAACAGCCGCGACAAGGTCTCGATCGAGCAGCACTTCTCGCCCGACGAGAAGCTCTCGGAACACCTGCGCTCGCATGGCAAGGCCAAGTATGCCGACGCGATCGACGCCGCGGGCGCCCTGCCCGTCACATATGTGTACCAGGACGAGCCGCTGGGGCTGGGTCATGCCATCGTGCAAGCCGACGAGGAGTCGGCCGGCGAGGCGTTCTACATTCTGCTGGGCGACGTGATCGTGCCCGAGGGCGGCATCTTGGAGAAGATGAAGCGCATCCACGACGAGCACGACGGCGCCAACGTGATCGCGGTGTTCCCGGTGCCCGACGAGGAGGTGCACCGCTTCGGCATCATCTCTGGCGAGAAGGTGGCCGACGACGTGTGGAAGATCGACCGCCTGGTCGAGAAGCCCCCGCTGGAGGAGGCGCCCTCCAACCTGGCCGTGTTCGGCCGCTACCTGCTGTCGCCGCGCGTGATGGAGCTTCTGCGCGACGCGAAGCCCGGCGTTGGCGGCGAGATTCAGCTCACCGACGCGCTGGACAAGGTGCTGGCCGAGGAAGAGATGTACGCGCTGGTGATCGACCCCTCCGAGGGCTTCGACACGGGCACCATCTCCACATGGCTCGAGACCAACATCAAGCTTGCGCTGCGCGACAGCGAGCTGCGCGAGATGATCAAGGGCATCTTGGAATAATGAAGATCGCGGTTGCAGGAACGGGATATGTGGGGCTGTCGCTGGCGACCCTTCTGTCGAAGCGCAACGACGTGGTGGCCGTGGACGTGGTGGCCGAGAAGGTCGACCTCATCAACGAAGGCAAGTCGCCCATCGCCGATGCCGAGATAGAGGCGGCGCTGGCCGACGGGCAGCACAGGCTCACGGCCACGCTCGACGGCGCGGCGGCCTATCGCGATGCCGACTTCGTGATCATCGCCACCCCTACCGACTACGATTCCGAGCAGAACTTCTTCGACACCACCCATGTGGAAGAGGTCGTGGAACTGGTGCTGGAGTGCGGCTCGCAGGCGCAGATGGTGGTCAAGTCCACCGTGCCGGTGGGCTACACCGAGCAGCTTGCCGCGCGCTACCCGCAGGGCCGCTTCCTGTTCTCTCCGGAGTTCCTTCGCGAGGGGCACGCCCTCTACGACAACCTGCATCCGTCGCGCATCATCGTGGGCATGCCCGCCGTGGGCACGGCAGCCGCCGATGGCGACGCGCAGCAGCGCGAGGCGGCCCAGACCTTCGCGAACATGCTGCTCGAAGGCGCCGACGAGCCGGCCGAGGTGCTAGTCATGAACTCCACCGAGGCCGAGGCGGTCAAGCTCTTCTCCAACACCTATCTGGCGCTTCGCGTGGCCTACTTCAACGAGCTGGACACCTATTCGCTGGTGCGCGGCCTCGATGCCGAGCAGATCATCCGCGGCGTGTGCCTCGACCCCAGGATCGGCAACCACTACAACAACCCGTCGTTCGGATATGGCGGCTACTGCCTGCCCAAAGACACCAAGCAGCTCCTGGCCAACTACCAGGGGGTTCCACAGGACATCATCGGCGCCATCGTGCAGGCCAACCGCACCCGCAAGGACTACATCGCGAGCCGCGTGCTGGAAACTGCCCGAGATGCGGGTGCCCGCACGGTGGGCATATACCGCCTCACCATGAAGACGGGTTCCGACAACTTCCGCTCGTCGTCGGTGCAGGGCGTGATCAAGCGCATGGCGCAGGACGCTCCGGATGGCATGGCGATGCTGCTCTACGAGCCCGAGCTGGATGCCGAGGAGTTCTTCGGCATCGAGGTTACCCACGACCTCGAGAGCTTCAAGCGCCGAAGCGACCTCATCGTGGCCAACCGCTGGAACTCCGAGCTGTCCGACGTGGAAGACAAGGTGTTTACCCGCGACCTGTTTGAGAGGGATTAGGACGCTTATGGCTAGCGAAAAGGGCGGCGCCCACATAGCGAAGCACGCGCTGGGCGAGGGCTTCGAGGAGGCTTGCGCCGACGTGGCGTTCGAAGACGGCGACCTCGGTATCCTAGACAAGGTGGAGGCGACGCGGCAGCCGGCGGTGTCGGTGCTGGTGCCCATCTACAACGTGGAGCGCTACATCCGAGAGGCGCTCGACTCGCTGGTGGCGCAGACTCTCGACGACTTCGAGGTGGTGTGCATCAACGATGGCTCGCAGGACGGCTCTCGTCAGATCGTGCAGGAGTACCTGGATGCCGACCCGCGCTTCAGGGTCATCGACAAGGATAACTCCGGTTACGGAGCCTCCATCAACATGGGGCTGCAGCAGGCTCGCGGCCGCTACATCGCCATACTCGAGTCCGACGATTTCTTCGAGCCAGACGCCCTGCAAACGCTGGTGAAGCTGGCCGATGCCGCCAACGCCGACGTGGTGAAGGGCGATTACTGGTTCTACTGGTCGACCCCCAAGGAGCGCAACGTGGAGGCCGGCGTGATTTCGGAAGAGATGACGGGGCACGTGTTCGACGCGTGGCAAGAGCCGCAGATCTTTTTCGCCAACCCTTCCGTGTGGTCGGCCATCTACAAGCGCTCGTTTTTGCTGGGCAACGGCCTCAAGATGCTCGAGACCCCGGGGGCGAGCTTTCAGGATCTGGGCTTCACCTTCAAGGTGTGGGCATGCGCGCGCAAGATCGTGTGCGCCGGCAAGCCCATCTTGCACTACAGGCAGGACAACGAGCAGTCGTCGGTCAACAACCCCAAGAAGGTCTTCTGCGTGTGCGACGAGTTCGACTCGATGGAAGACTTCGTGGACGCGGTGCCGGCTCGTGCCAAGCTGCGCCCCTACCTGTTCCGGCTGCGCTACGATTCCTACATGTGGAACTTCGAGCGTCTGGCTCCGGAGCTTCGCGCCGAATTCCTGGACACCATGGTGGGCGACCTCGCCCGCGGGGTCAACGAAGGCGACTACTCGCCGGCGCTCTTCGCGCCCTACCAGCGCAAGAACCTGCACTTCCTGCTGGATTCTCCGCTGCGCTTTCTCAAGCTGTATCCAGCCAAGGTCACCAAGGCCGCGAAGGCCGCATACTACTTCAAGATCGGCGGGCTGAAGACGGTTCGCTCTACCATAGCCAACCGGCAGTAAGGAGCCACCAGTGCCCAAGGTCTCTCTGCTCATTCCCATCTGCAACGTCGAGCGCTACCTCGAGGAGTGCCTCGATTCGGCCAGGCGGCAGACCCTCTCCGACATAGAGGTGATCTGCATCGACGACGGCTCGACCGACTCGTCGCCGCAGATCGTGGACCGCTATGCGGAAGAGGACCCGCGATTCCGCGCGATCCACAAGCCCAACTCGGGCTACGGCGACTCCATGAACCAGGGGCTGGCGAAGGCCACGGGCGAGTATGTGGCGATCCTCGAGAGCGACGACGTCTTGGAGCGCGACGCGCTCGAGCGTCTGGTGGAGCTGGCCGACGAGGCGCAGGCCGACGTGGCCAAGGCCGACTTCTGGCTCTACTGGTCGTGCCCGGTGTCGCGCCGCGTGGCGTTCGGCATCGTGGACCCTTCGTGGACCGGCAGGGTGGTGGATCCGCAGCAGGAACGCGAGATTTTCTACCGCAAGCCCTCCATATGGTCGGCGGTGTACAGGCGCAGCTTCCTCGTCGAGAATGGCATCGGCTTTCTGACCACGCCCGGCGCGTCGTACCAGGATGCGGGGTTCAACTTCAAGGTGTGGGCATCGGCCGAGCGCGTTGTGTTCGACACGGCGCAGGTGCTGAGCTACAGGCAGGACAACGAGAAGTCGTCGGTCAACTCGCCGGGCAAGGTGTTCTGCGTGTGCGACGAGTATGCCGAGATGGCCCGCTGGCTGCACGAGAGGCGCGAGAGCGGACGCTGCTCGATCGTTGAGGAGCGCGACCTGGAGCACGTGCTGGCGCGCATGAAGTTCAACACGTATATGTGGAACTTCGAGAGGCTGGCACCCGAGCTGCGAGGCGATTTCGTGGCACGGGCTTCGGAGGAGTTCGCCGCCGACATGCAGGCCGGCATCGTGGACTTCGGCATGTTCGACCCGGCGGGAGAGGCCGACTACCGCTGCATCGCCAGCGACCCGGCGCGCTTCTGCGAACTGCGCGCCAAGTTTCCGAGCGAGAGCAAGGTCGACGTGCTGCACAGGTATATGGCCCTGGGCGGCCCGTCTCTGATGGCCAGGATCGCGGACCACAAGCTTCGCGGCAGACGAGCCGAGACAGGTGCGGTCGAAGAGACGGCTGAACTGGACGAGATGCTGGCGTGCGATGCCAGCGACGACAGCGATGCTAGCGACGACGACCCGGCGCTCGGCGAGCAGTCCGAGAGTGCTGCGCAAGCTGGAGCTCGCAAGCCGCAGCCCGTGCCGACTCCCGATCCGATCGACTGGGGCACCGGACCCATGGTCTCGGTTGTGGTGCCGGTGTACAACGTTGAGGGCTACGTTGGCGAATGCCTCGACTCGCTGCTGGCGCAGACCCTCGAGCGCATCCAGATAGTGTGCGTGGACGACGGCTCCACCGACGGCAGTCGCCGGGTGCTGGCCAGCTACGCCGAGCGCGACCCGCGCATCAAGATAGTCGACCAGCCCAACGGCGGACTCTCCGCCGCGCGCAACTCCGGCATCGCCGCATCCGATGCGCCCGTGGTTGCGTTCCTGGACGCCGACGACGCCTACGCTCCCAACGCATGCAAGCGCATCGTGTGCGCGTTTGCCGACACGTGTGCCGACATCGTGACGTTCGGCGCCGAGTGCGTGCCCGACTGCGGCGGCGACCAATGGCTGGTCAAGCACCTCAGCCCGCGCGACGCGGTGTTCAACGGCTACAGCTCGCGCCTCATATTCGAAGAGGCGTCGCATCCCTACCCGCGCACGTCTTGCACCAAGGCGTTCTTGGAGAGGGAGAATTTGAGCTTCGACGAGACCTTGCGCTACGGCGAGGACGAGCTGTTCTACCTCAGCGCGTATCCGGTCGCCCGCAGGGTCGCGCTGATCTCTAACAAGATCTACCGCTACAGGGTGGCCCGCGAGGGGTCGCTCACGGCAGGCATCGACTTCGGCTCCGCCGAGGTGATGGGCAAGCACATCGAGGTGGCGCGCAGGGTGCTGGCCCGCTGGCGCGAGCTTTACAGCGAGGCCGACGTGTCTGGCGAGGTTGCCACGCCCGCGCAGCTCGACCACGAAGAGCGCATGCGCCGCCTGGCGCAGATCGCGCACTGGTCGGTGGACTACGTGCTCTACGGAATCTTCTGTCTCGACGCGCCGGACCGCGCCGAGCTGCTGCCCCGGTTCGGGCTGGCCTTCGCGGAGGCGCTGGGCATCCAGAACCTGCAGGAGCTGCTGGGGATTGGCGAGGGGGCGGCAGGCTCCCCGGTTATGAACGCGCAGGATGCCGAGCTTGCACGCATCGCGCTCGACGTGGCCGCCGGAGCCAAGGCGCCCAGCGACCTCGAGGCCAAGGCCCTGCGTCTCAAGTATGTGATCCGCGACCATGGCATCGCACATGCCATGGGCAAGCTGGCCGGAAAGTCTCGAGGCTAGCCAGATGCAACACGAGGAGGACAACGCCATGCCGGGATTCGACCTGAACCACGCCGTGGGCATGATCGCGCAAAACTATCAGGCCGAGGAGATTTTCTTCACCCACCCTGACCACCACTTTCCCAACAAGAACGCGGTGATCGACATCCTCGACAACGTGCGCAGGGTCATGTTTCCGCGCTACTTCGGACCCGAGATTCCCACGGGCACCGATCCGGAGTACTTCATCGGCGACACCCTCATCCGCATACAGGACGAGCTGTGCCGCCAGCTGCACGAGGCGTTCTCGTTTGCATGCGAGAAGCAGGGCGATGCCTGCGCCCACAGCCCCGAAGACATCGACCGCGTGGTAGCCGATGCCTGCGACCACTTCATGTCGCGCATCCCGGCGCTGCAGGAGATGCTGCTCAAAGACGTGCAGGCCGCCTACGATGGCGACCCGGCGGCGCAGAGCAAGGAGGAGATAATCTTCTCCTACCCCGGCTTCTACGCGATATTCGTGTACCGCGTGGCGCACGAGCTGTATGTGAAGAACGTGCCGCTCATCCCGCGCATCATGACCGAGTACGCGCACGCGCAGACCGGCGTGGACATCAACTCCGGCGCGCAGATCGGCGAGTACTTCTTCATCGACCATGCCACCGGCGTGGTGATCGGCGAGACCACCATCATCGGCGAGCATGTGAAGATCTACCAGGGCGTCACGCTCGGCGCACTCTCCACCCGCGCGGGGCAGAGGCTGTCGGGCGAGAAGCGCCATCCCACCATCTGCGACAACGTCACGATCTACTCCAACGCCAGCGTGCTTGGCGGCGATACCGTGATCGGGGAAGGCTCGATCATCGGAGGCAGCGCCTTCGTTACCGAGTCCACGCCTCCGGGCGCGCGCGTGGCGGCTGTTACGCAAAACGCGCTTTCGAGCAAGTGCCCGCATGCCGACAACTGGTTCAACGAGTAGCGGCAGCGCGGGGAGGCGCGGGCAGCAGCGGCAAGCAAGAGAGGTTCATTACCGGAAGGGTAGCGTTACTTCATGATTCTAGAGATCGTCAAGGCAGTAGTTCTGGGCGTGGTGGAGGGCATCACCGAATGGCTCCCCATATCGTCCACGGGGCACATGATCATAGTGGACGAGTTCGTGAAGCTCGACGTGTCGGCGGAATTTCTGGCGATGTTCCTGGTGATAATCCAGATCGGCGCCATCATGGCAGTGGTGCTGCTGTACTTCAACAAGCTCAACCCGTTCTCGCGCAAGAAATCCGCAGATCAGCGCAGGGGCACGTGGAGGCTGTGGGGCATGGTGCTCATCGGGTGCATCCCCGCCGCCGTGATCGGCCTGCTGTTCGACGACTGGGTGAACGAGCACTTCTACAACGCCGTGACGGTGGCCGCGATGCTCATCGTGTACGGCATCGTGTTCGTCGTGCTGGAGAAGCGCAACCGCCGCAAGGTGAGGGATCTGCGCATGTCGGGCGTTGCAGCGTCGCTTGGCGGCACGGGCGTTGGCGCTGGCGAGCCCGCGGTCCAACGCGGCGGCAGGCACGTGAAGGACCCGAACACGGGACGCGCCATGGGTGCGGCGGGTATGTCTGGCGGCACGGGCGCCGACGCGGAGCCGCAGCCTGTCGAGGAAAGCATCTTTCGCATCAACGATGTGAGCCAGATCGACATCAAGACCGCGCTCAAGATCGGATTCTTCCAGGTGCTGGCCATCATCCCCGGCACCAGCCGCTCTGGCGCCACCATCATCGGCGGCATGCTTACGGGCGTGTCGCGCTCGGCTTCGGCGGAGTTCACGTTCTTCTTGGCCATCCCCATCATGCTGGGCTGGGGCCTGGTCAAAGCCGCCAAGTTCGTGCTGGGAGGCCTTGCCATGACGCAGACCGAGATAGCGGTGCTCGTCGCTGGCGTGCTGGTGGCGTTCGTGGTGTCGGTCGTGGCGATCAAGTTTCTCATGGGCTACATCAAGAAGAACGACTTCAGCATCTTCGGCTGGTACCGTATCGCTGTGGGCGTGCTGCTGCTGGTGTTCTTCGGGGCCACCGGCCAGCTCATGATCATGCAGTAGGGGATGCTTGAGGTGAGTGGAGCCAAGCCACATGTCGCAGGCCTCGACGGGCTGCGCGTCCTGGCGATCTTGGGGGTCGTGCTCTACCACGCCAACTCCGCGTGGCTGCCGGGAGGCTTCCTCGGGGTCACGGTGTTTTTCGTGGTGTCGGGATACCTCATCACCACGAGCTTGCTCGCGCAGCTCGACTCCACCGGCACCATCGACTACAAGACCTACGTGATCAAGCGAGTCCGGCGTCTCTGGCCCACCATGGTCGTGGTGGTGCTGGCCACGGCGATCCTGTCGGCGATCTTTGCACCCGAGCTGCTTCAGAAGATGCAGCCCGATGCGGTGCCCGCGCTCGTGTTCTTCAGCAACTGGTGGTATCTCATCCAGGACCTGTCGTACTTCGCGGCTTCGGGACTGCCCTCTCCGCTCACGCATTTCTGGTACCTGGCGGTGCTGTTCCAGTTCTACCTGGTATGGCCGCTGGTTCTCATGCTGGTATGCCGCATCAGCCCGCGCAAGCGCACCCTGCTCGTGGTGGCTGCGGCTCTCACGGCGCTGTCGTTTTTGCTCATGGTGCTGAAGCTCGGGTCGTCGGGCGACGCCAGCCGCGTGTACTACGGCACCGACACCCGCCTGGCCGAGATAATGGTGGGCTGCTTCCTGGGCATCGCCGTGCCTCTCGGGGGCACCGAGCTGCAACGCGAGGGGCTGGCTGCGGCGGGTGCGGGGCATGGCGCGTCCATCCTGCAGCGCGTTTTGGCCGTCGTGCAGAGCAACCGCTTCGTGTCCGATGCCCTGGGGCTTGCAAGCCTTGCGGCCATCGTCGCGATGTCGTTCGCGGTCAACGGCTACACCACGTTCCTCTACACCGGCGGACTGCTGCTGGTGGCGGTGCTGTCGGCCGTGGCGATCATGGCGGTTTCCAACCCGCATAGCCTGCTCGGCAAGCTTCTGGGCCTGCGTCCGTTCGGCATCGTGGGCGCCAGGTCGTACGCGGTTTACCTGTGGCACTACCCGCTCCTGCTCATCATGAACCCAGCCACCCGCACCATCGACATCGGCTGGCTTGGCTGGCTGCTGGAATTCGCCGCCATCGCGGCGGTGGCCTGCCTGTCGTACGCCTTCGTGGAGCAACGCTACGGTTCGGGTCGCATCGGAGAGTCGCTGCGCGAGGCGGCACGAAAGGGGCCGGTGAGCTTCTTCATGAACCGATTCCCCGGCAGCGCGGTGGTCTCGGTGCTGGCGATTGCCGCGGTGGTGCTGCTGGCCGTGGGCCCGGCGTGGGCTTACTACGAGGTCAATCACCTCGAGCCTCCCAAGACCACCTACGAGAAGATCCAGGCGCTCGACCTCAACAAGCAGATCGACAAGATGGTGTACGCGGTCGACGAGTCGGGCACCACCAATCTGAACCTGCTGCTCATAGGCGATTCGGTGGCGGCGGGCTGCAAGGATCAGTTCGAGGAGATATTCCCCAACGGCTACATCGATGCCGAGGTGAGCAGGCAGCTCATCAAAGGAGTGCCGTGCTACGAGGCTGCTGTCGAGAGCGGTTACAACCCCGACGTGGTGGTGTTCGCGCTGGGCACGAACGGCCTTGCGACCGAGGACGACGTGGAAGCCCTGATAGACGCGGCCGCCGGCAAGAAGGTATTCCTCGTGAACAACAGGGTGCCCGAAGACTTGCAGGACATGAACAACGAGCTGTTTGCCCAGGTGGCGCAGAAGCACGACAACGTGAGCGTGATCGACTGGTATTCCACCAGCGCGGGCCACGACGACTGGTTCTGGGACGACGGCACCCACGTGCGCCCCGAGGGCGCCGAGGAATACATGCTGATGATCCGCCGCGCGGTCTTGGGTTCGTAAAGGTGCATGGTGCAAATATGCATCGGGTATGCATATTTCTTTCTAGATGTTCATCGTTTGCACATCGTGGGCGCGAATCTGTACCTCGTATATGTTAAAATTTTCGCGTTTTTAACCGGAGTTTTACAAGGCTCCGATAAATCTTTTCTGTCAAGAAAGGGGTACTAGGTAAGATGAAGCTCAGGAAACTTGGAATTATCGCAGTCATGGCCGCGCTCGTCGGCTGCATGGCACTCGCAGGATGCGGCTCTTCGAGCACCGGCGACCTCAAGCTGCTCAACGAGGGCAAGCTCACCGTGGCCACCTCGCCCGACTTCCCGCCCTTCGAGAACTTCGAGGACGGCGAGTACGTTGGACTCGATATGGACATCGCAAAGGCAGTAGCCGAGAAGATGGGCCTCGAGTTCAACCCCGTCAACATCCAGTTCGACGGCATCATCCCCGCAATCGTGGCCGGTGGCCAGGCCGACATCGCCATTTCCGGCATCACCGTCGACCCCGAGCGCTCCGAGCAGGTCGACTTCTCCACCAGCTACTATGTGGACGACCAGTCGATCGTGGCCATGAAGGGCGGCGACATCACCAGCTCCAACGTGGACGACGAGCTTAACAAGGCTGGCGTTATCATCGCGGTGCAGACCGGCACCACCGGCGAGACCTACGCGCAGGAGCACTATCCCAACGCTACCGTCACCGGATTCGGCAATGCCAACGACAGCTTCGCAGCTCTGGCTAGCGGCAATGCCAACGCCGTGATCACCAACAAGGCAGTGGGCGAGTCGATGATCAGCAAGTCCTACGCCGATGCCGAGGTCGTGAAGGCCATCGCCACCGGCGAGGAGTATGCGATCGCCATCTCGAAGGACAACACCGCTCTGAAGGAGAAGGTCAACGCAGCCCTGAAGGAGCTGACCGACGCTGGCACGATCGACGAGCTGGTGCAGAAGTACATGGGCTAAGAGGCTCGTTTTAAGTAGATAGAGCAAGCGTTTCGCATCTCCGCCCCGGAGGGATCAGCCCCTCCGGGGTCCGGGGATGCGCTTGTGTTTGGCGACATTGTTTGGACGATGCCGGCAAACGCAAGCGAACGAAGCAGCATGCAGCTTGCCGTAGTGTGGCGACCGAGGGGATAACATGTTCGACAAGAGAAGAAGATCGTCGATTGCGGGCGGCGCGTGCGTCGCCGGTGCAGACGCGTGCTCGGGTGTAGCCGAAGCCGCGCATGCAAGGACGTTTCCCGTGAAATCGAGGCTCGCGAAGGCCGTGCTCGCCTTGATGGTGCTTCTTGCGAGCATGTCGGCCATGATCGCGGTGCCCACGCAAGCGTTCGCGATGGAGGTCGTGCAATGCACAGCCAGACCCAACTCCGACAGCGGCAACGACGTGATGGGCGCTACCAACACCCGTATCACCTGGGAGGGGCAGGCGGCAAGCGACGAATCGCTCACGGGCTTCACCGTCACGGTGCCGCAGGGCGCCAGCTTTACCACCGACGACCTCAAGGTCACCATGCTCACCGGTGCCGACCTCATGACGCGCAACAAGATCACGTTCACCGCCACTTCGGTAGACAACCAGATCAACGTCGTGTTCGACAACCCGTCCGATGTCGGCGGCTACTTTAGGATCGAAATCTACAACGTGTTCTTCCCCTCCGAGGGCGGCGAGATGCAGGTCGACGTGTCGTGCACGCTCGCCAGCGGGCAGACGCAGCACATCGAGGGCACGCCGGCCATCACGGTCGTTGGCGTGAACCCTGCCGAGCAGCTCAGCCAGTACCTCTCCGAGCAGCCGTGGGTCCAAGCTTGGAACTCGGTGCGCTTCCTGCACATGTTCTTCGACCCCACGCTCATCGTCACGAGCTTTCCCGTGGTGTTCAGCGGATTCCTCATGGCGCTCGCCATCGTGGCCTGTGCGTTCCCGCTGGCGATGCCGTTCGGATTCGCGCTTGCGCTCATGCGCATCAGCAGGTTCCGCGTGCTTCGGGGCATCGCCACCATCTACGTCAACATCGTGAGGGGCACGCCGCTGTTCCTGCAGATCTATGTGGCGTTCTTCGGCCTGCCGCTTGCTGGCATCCAGATTCCCACGTTCCCGCTGGGCGTGCTGGTGCTGTCGATGAACTCGTGCGCCTACATGTGCGAGATCTTCCGCGCGGGCATCCAGTCCATTCACAAGGGGCAGTTCGAGGCGTCGCGCTCGCTGGGCATGAACGGCGCGCAGACCATGCTCTACGTGATCATCCCGCAAACCGTGCGACGGGTGATCCCCACGCTCACCAGCGAGTTCATCCTCCTCTACAAGGACACCTCGATGCTGGCCGCCGTGGGCGTGATGGAAGTGGTGATGTACGCCAAGACCATCGTGGCCTCCACCGGCTCGATCACGCCCTACATCGTGGCGGCGATTTTCTACCTGGTGCTCACGATTCCGCTGGCGCACCTGGTGGGCAATTTCGAGAACAAGCTTGCGGCCATCGACGGCGGCAAGTCTTCCGGCAAGTCCGGCAAGCGCAAGGCCAAGAAGGCGCGCAAGGCGAAGGGTGCCGTGGCGGCCGCCGAAGTTGCGGCTGTCGAGGATGCTGCGGTCGAGAGCGCCGAGTCCGGGCAACCGAGATAGGAATTTAAGATGAGTTTGCAAGATGCAACAGATGTGACTGCGCAAAACGACGAGACTGCGGCGGTGCCAGAGGCTTCGGCTCATAAGTCCATCTCCAGCGAGGTGGTCGTGCGCATCGACGACCTGCACAAGAGCTTCGACGACCTCGAGGTGCTGCGCGGGGTGAGCCTCGACGTGCACAGGGGCGAGGTCGTGGTGATCCTGGGGCCGTCCGGCTCGGGCAAGTCCACGATGCTACGCTGCATCAACCGCCTCGAAGAGCCTACGAGCGGACACATCTACTTCGAGGATATCGATGTTACCGACAGCGGCACCGACATCAACGATGTGCGCTCGCGCCTGGGCATGGTGTTTCAGAGCTTCAACCTGTTCCCGCACCTCACGGCACGCAAGAACGTGGCATTGGCGCAGGTCAAGGTGCTCAAGCGCTCCAAGGAGGAGGCCGACCGCATCGCCGTGCAGCAGCTCGAGAAGGTCGGCCTAGGGGAGCGCGTGGACTACCTGCCCAGCCAGCTTTCGGGCGGCCAGCAGCAGCGAGTGGCCATCGCTCGAGCGCTGGCCATGGATCCGCACGTGATGCTGTTCGACGAGGCCACGTCGGCGCTCGACCCCGAGCTGGTGCGCGGAGTGCTGAGCGTTATGAAGGAGCTGGCGCAGGCCGGCATGACCATGATCGTGGTCACGCACGAGATGGGCTTCGCCCGCGAGGTAGCCGACACGGTGGTGTTCATGGACGGCGGCGTGATAGTAGAGCAGGGCACCCCCGAAGAGGTGTTCGACCACCCCAAGTCGGAACGCACAAAGGACTTCCTGGGCCACATCGGATAGCTGCATGCTGTCGCTGGCAACTTTTTTGCGATATATGCTGTCGAAGACCCCGCGAGGGGCGTTTTGGGTCAAGTATTTGCGATTCCTGCGGTTGCGCGTGTCGGCACCTACTGTGTAGGGTTTTGAAGGAGCCTTTGGACGAGTTCTTGATAAAGAATGCTTTGCTGAACTTTATTAAACGGCAGAGCGAACTCTACGAAATGTGTTAGTTCCTAAGCTGAGCCGCAGGAATCGAATCTTTTTGACAAAAACGCCCCGGTTGGGGATACGCAACAGCAGGAATCGCGAAAAAGTGTCTGGCAACAGAATCCGATGCTACTCCGGGATGCTCTCCACGCACATCAGCTCGAGGGGAGCGTCGCCCATGTTCTTGAGCTCGTGCACCACGCCGGCTTCGAACTCCACCTTCGAACCCAGCTTGTAGCTCTTGTACTCGCCGGCGCTCAGGCACACGGCCTGGCCCTCCAGCACCGTCCAGCTCTCGCGGGTACGTGCGCGCGAATAGCGGCCGGTGCCCTTGCCCGGCCATATCGTGTAGAGCGTGGCCTTGCAGCCCTTTCCCGAAAACACCGTGCACGACGTGCCCCAGCCGTATGCCACGACGCTCGATTGCAGGGCTTCGCGGGCACCCGCCTCCACCATCTGCGGCACTGCGGCTCCCAGGTCGTCGAGGCTGTCCTTCGAGGCCACCAGCACGGCATCGCGCGTGTTCACCACCATGAGGTTCTCGCAACCCAGCGTCACGGTGAGGCGGTCGTTGTCGTATATCGTGGTGTTCTGCGAGTCGATTGCGAAGCCGCGGCCCACCACGCGGTTGCCGTCTTCGTCGGGGAGCTGCGCGTCGTCGATGTCGCGCAGCGACTCCATCGACACCATGTCGAGCGTCATGGGCACGACCACGGCATCGGGGTGAAACTGTAAGACGGCCTCTTCGAACGACACCGCGGGGAGCGACTCGACGAGCTTCTGCGCGTGCTGCGACTGCCAGCTGTCTTCCTCGACGGAGGCCATGAGCGTCGCGGTCTCGGCGACGCGGTCCATCTCCTCGCATTCGCGGTTGTCGCATCGGGCTGCCACGTACTGCAAGCTTCCCAAGATCGCAGTGGCACGTGCGGCAACCACGCCGGTAGCCCAGTAGAGCCCCAGCGAAACGTAGCGGTTGGACTGCTGCTGGGTGGCATCGGCGGTAAAGGCCGTAACCTGGTGAACGCCTGGATGCTGCTTTAGCTCGCCGGCAAATCGCACGAAGCTGTGCGTCGAGCCGCTCCTGCGCGAAGGCACCGCGAACACCGCCAGCAGGTCGTCTTGCGCCGCGCGATAACCGCGGGCCACGGCCTGCTCCCACAGCTCGTCGCCGTCGAGCTTGACGTGCGGGTTCATCGCCAGGATGCAGGCGTTGGGGTCTTCGAGCTTGAGCACGGCCGCTGCGAACGCCAACGCGAACGCGCTGCCCTGCTGGCAAGGCTCGATCAGCATTCGGTAGTCGCCACGTCCGATCATGCGGCTCGACTCGATGCTGTGCTGCATCTGGCCTGCCATCTCGGGCGGGCACACGAACACGATTGGATTGGGCGACACGGCCCTGCAGCGGCGAATTGCCGATTCGAGGAGGCTCTCGTCGTCGCCGGGCAGCACGATCACCTCGCGCGGATTGCGATCGCGCACCAGCGGCCACAGCTCGTTGCCAGATTGCCCGCAGACGACCACGGCATGCAAATGTGGAAACACGTTCTCCATCTGCTTGCCCTATCTCCTGCCACTACGATTGTGATTGGGATTGGTGGTGCCCCCAACGGGAATCGAACCCGTGTTTGCGCCTTGAAAGGGCGCCGTCCTAACCGCTAGACGATGGGGACGCAAAACCGCGATATGTCGGGCGAGTCAGCCTCGGCGGTGCTTCGTGCACCGGCTCGCAACTCGCGCAACGCATTAAGATTATCCATGTAGCGGGGCGCGAGCGCAAGCAAAAGCCCCCGCAGGGGTTCATTTTTCCGCGAGCGCAAGCGCATCACGCGAGAAGCACGGTCGGCGGCGTGCCGCGACCGTTGCAAATGCCGTCTGTCGGTCGGAATCGCCATGTTCTTTGACAAGCCGGGCATCGATGTTAAAATATCATCCTGCGGTCAGGTAGCTCAGTTGGTAGAGCAGAGGACTGAAAATCCTCGTGTCAGGGGTTCGATTCCCTTCCTGACCACCACGAGATTTCAACGTTGGCTCCCAGAAGGGAGCCAATTTTTTTGCGTATAACCCCTTATTGAGAATTCCACATCCTGGATACGCTGAGTGTTGTTAGATCGAATAGTTATGCTCGAGTTGTATGATATTATTAATCAAGATAAATAATCATACATCTAGGGGGGTCTATGTTCAAAGAAGATTTGATAGATGCTCTGCTTGGAATCGATGAAGAGGCATCGCTTCTGTATGGAGAAATGGAGTTCAAACACCGTGTCGTGATTGTTGGCGGTGCCGCTTTCCTCTTGCACGACCTGACTGCGCGTAATATGACCCATGATATAGACGTGCTGATGGTGGACGCATATGAGAGATTCAAGGCGAGGTGTGAAGGATGAATCTGACGCTTACTGGATTTCTGCGGAAGTACTGCCGAGAACTCACCGGTCTCGATACCGGTAATCTGAGAAAGCTCTGTGCTGCTGCGGCGACCTCTCAGCCGGGAGCTGCAGAAGCTGTAATGCTCTTCGCTGCCGTGCAGGGAAAATCAGAATACCTGTTCTCGCTGGCAGAGGGTACAAACTTGGAGCGACCTTACGCAGTGGCCTGCGAGGATATGTCGCGCTTCGACGATATCGAATCTTGGCTGAAGTCGGGATCGGCACCCAGCCGATACGAGAAGGTCTGGAGCGCATACCTGTCGGAGAAGGGGGCCATTGGAAACGATCGCCGCGTGATACTGCTCATGCGGGACAAGACCATGGAGGCCATGGAAGCTGCGGGTGTCACCGCCTATCGTCTTTGCAAGGAGCTGGGGCTAAACCTCGGGAATGTCTATGCATATCTAGGGAAGGGCGATGCGACCAAGGTCAGCAGGTCGACGGCGCGCAGGCTGATGGAATGCGCGCTGTCGCATGTTCCCTCCTGTCTTTGATGTGGATGATTTGGAGCAACGCGGTTGGCTAGAAGCAAAAACCCGGGAGGATGTACGCCAACGTCAACGGTAATCAGGCAGAGCCCGAGATCGAGGAAGCCTACTGTCGTTACCTCGCGTTTCTGGGTAGTGCCGACGCGCAGCGCGAGTCGGATGTCCAGCGGCTCTCCGCCGATGCAAAACGCATGCTCGAGCATCACAGACTTTGGGGAATAGACGATTTCGGGATGCTTTCGCACCACGACGGCCTGTAGACAACAAAGCAGAAGGAGAAAACCATGGCAGACAAGAAGAACATTTCCATCTGATCATGTCCTGCTCATATAAAAGAAAGGGGCAGCCAACTCTTGCTGGCTGCCCCTTTGAATTCGAAGGTGGAGGCGACGACCGGATTCGAACCGGTGGTGAAGGCTTTGCAGGCCTCTGCCTTACCACTTGGCCACGTCGCCATCCGCGAAAGAGATTTTAACAGATAACGCCACATATGCCAAAGGACTCTCGCCGACGGAGAAGGCATCCGGCATCCGGGATTCAAACTCGAAAGCCATCGCGTAGTTCGGGAAGAGAGTCGACAGGTTTGCATCTGGAGCTGCGGCAAGCGCAGAAAGGCGCGTGAGGACGCACGGCTTCCGCTTTCCTACAAAATATGGCCGTAAGGGGGTGCAATCGTGCCCTCGGACACATCTAGTGGCTATAATAATCTTTCCGTATCGAAAGGCGGTTTCATGGAGATCGAACAGCAAGCCACTCTGGTGGAGGAAATTCATTCGACCGTTGCCTCCTACGAGGGACAGACCCTCAAGATCAGGGCCAACATGGGCAGGTCGAAAATCGTAGACTGCGAAGGGGTTCTCACCCAGGTTCATCCGTCGCTATTCATCGTGGAGGTCCACGGCAAGCGCGGCAGGGTCACCCGCCAGTCTTACCAGTACGTCGATGTGCTTACCGGAATGGTAGAGCTCACCGATGCGGAGAGCAACGTCAAGCTCTTCGAACCCAACTTCGACAACTAGCGACTGGGGCGAAGCGCGAGGCGGCATGTGAAGCATCTGTGTGGAGCTTGCCCGCTGCACGTCTAGAGAGTCCTGCTGGCAGGAGCCATCTTTCGGATAGAAGCCGAGTCCGCTATCATCTTTGCCAGCAGCAAGTTGTTTTACAAGAGAGTGCGCCGAATGGGCTCGGACGGCACCATGCCACGAACCTGGTCAGGTCCGGAAGGAAGCAGCCATAAGTGGCCGCTGGTGAGCGTCCGGGTCTATTCGGCGCACTTTTTCGTTTGATGGAGGATCATGGATTTCCTAATCGCGCTTCTTCACGACCCCCGCTCGTTCATCGCGGACTGGATCGTAACGCTCGGTCCCATCTACGTGTACATCCCGCTATTCCTCATCATCTTCATAGAGACCGGACTCGTGGTCATGCCGTTTCTGCCCGGCGACTCCCTGCTGTTCACGGCGGGAATCTTCGCGGCCGACGGCGGCGGGCTCAACATATGGGTGCTGCTCATCCTCATGTACATCGCGGCGATACTGGGCAACACGTCCAACTACTGGATCGGCCGCGGCCTAGGCCGCGCGATCGTGGACTCCGGCAAGGTCAAGGCGCTCACCCCCGAGCGCATGGACAAGACGCAGCAGATGTTCGACAAGTACGGCGTGCTGGCCATCGTGGTCACGCGCTTCTTTCCCATCATCCGCACCATCGCGCCGTTTTGCGCGGGACTTGGCAAGATGTCGTTTCCGAGGTTCATGGCGTTCAACGTGATGGGCGGCGTGCTGTGGGTGTCGCTCTTCGTGCTGCTGGGATACTTCTTTGGCGGCATTCCCTTCGTGCAGGACAACTTCGAGCTGGTGATCGTGGGCATCGTGGTGATCTCGCTCATTCCCGCCGTTGCCGGAGCCGTGAAGGTCAAGCTCGCGAACCGCAAGGGCAAGGCTGCCAGGGGCGAGCACTGCCGCTAGGAGAGCGTGGCCGTCTGGAGGCGATGCCGCCGGCGCTCCACCTTGGGGGGGTCGGCGCGTTGCCATGCCCGACATGGCGGAGGCGAACTACAGGAGTAAAATTGGCCGTGTATCTGGCGGCATGGTTGCAGGAAACGGGGCGCAGGGCCGATGGCTAGCAAATCTCTCTACCGCAAATACAGGCCTCAGACGTTTGCCGACGTGGTGGGGCAGGAGCACATCGAGCAGACGCTGCGAAACGCGCTTGCGAGCGACCGAGTGGCGCACGCGTATCTGTTCTGCGGCCCCAGGGGCACGGGCAAGACCACCACGGCGCGACTGCTGGCCAAGGCGCTGCTGTGCGAGAAGGCCCCGACCGCCAACCCGTGCGGCGTGTGTCAGAACTGCATCGACATCGCCGACAGCACCCACCCCGACGTGTACGAGATCGATGCCGCGTCGCGCACCGGCGTGGACAACGTGCGCGAAGAGATCATAGGCAGGGTGGCCTTTTCGCCCACGCGCGGGCGCTACAAGATATACATCATCGACGAGGTTCACATGCTGTCGACCGGCGCATTCAACGCGCTGCTCAAGACGCTGGAGGAGCCTCCCGAGCACATCGTGTTCGTGATGTGCACCACCGAGGCGCACAAGGTTCCGCAGACCATCGTGTCGCGCTGCCAGCGCTTCGACTTCCACAGTCTTTCCACCGACCAGATTCGCGTGTGCCTCGAGCACATCTGCGAAGGCGAGGGCTTCACGTTCGACGACGATGGCATCGACCTCATTGCCGAGCAGGCCAAGGGCGGAATGCGCGACGCCATCACGGCGCTCGAGCAGGTGTCGGTGTTCGGCAACGGGCACATCGGCTTCGAGGCCGCGCAGAACATGTTCGGCGACGTGGACACCGAGAGGCTCACGCGCATCGTGGATTGCATCGCGCGCCGCGACATGCCGGGGTGCTTCGCCTGGGTCGACGAGCTGGGCCGCACTGGTATCGACACCGCGCAGGTGGCGCGCGACCTGGCGGGCTATGTGAGAAACGTGTACGTTTGCGCGATCGCCGGACGTTCGAGCGCGCTGCCGCCGATGTCGGAAGAGCTGCTGGCCACATTGGAGAGGCAGGCTGCGGAGCTTGGCTCTGCCGACAGGGTGGCGAGCATGCTGCTGGTGCTGGGCGACCTGATGGTGGAGCTGAGAGGCTCGGCCGATGCGAGGCTCTCGCTCGAGGTCGCGCTCACCCGCATGGCGCACGTGAGGACCGAGCTGACGCTGGAGTCGCTGTCGGCGCGGATCGACGCACTGGAAGCTGGCGGTTGCGCGAGCGCGTTCGCGGCGGCGGTGCCTGTAGCACCTGCGGTGCCAGTGCCGACCGCAGTGCCGGCGGCGGCGGTGCCTGTAGCACCTGCGGTGCCAGTGCCGACCGCAGTGCCGGCGGCGGCGACTGTCCCTGCGGCATCGACCTCGCCCGCGGCGGCGGTGCCTGTAGCGTCTGCGGCGGCCGCGCCGAATGCGTCTGCGGTGAATGCGGCCGCGGAGGCCCAGGCTGCCCTTGCGGCAAGCGTGCCGAGTCCGGCTCCAGCTGCGCAGGGCACTGCCGTTCAAGCTGCTGCTCCTCAGGGGACAGCCACTTCGGTCGGCCCTTCTGCTAGTGCGGCATCTGCCCCGGCGGCGGGTGGCGATGCTTCCCAAGACCCTGCCGCTGCCAGCCGTCTCAGGGATCCCGGCAGCCTCAGGCGCCTTTGGGATGCGGCGGTGAGATACGTGGGGCAGGAGCACGCGATGATTCCCGGACTCATGGGCGGGGCCAAGCCGCATGCCAACCTTCGCGACATGAAGATCACGGTGGAGCTGCCTTCCGATGCGGAGTTCGCGCTGGGCACGCTTACCCGCCACGACTCCATGCAGTGGGTGAAGGACGCGCTCAAGAGGAGCTTTGGAACCGACGTGCAACTGGAGTACAAGCTGGGCGATACGCCGTCGGCGCCCGCGCCGGCACCAGTTTACCAGCAGCCTGTCGCAGCGGCTCCTGTACAGGCACCGGCACCGGTCGCGCCTGCAGAACCTGCACCGGCCGCGCCCGCCGCGCCCGTGTCCGTCCCCGACGACCCCGGCTACGACCAGGTCCCCATCGATCAATACGAAGATGCCGCTGCTGCCTACGAGCCCAACGTCTCGGCTCTGTTCGACGACGCGCCGCCGATGGCCGTGCCCACGGCTTCGCATCCTGCGACGGCAGCCGCCGCGCCGGCAGACGAAGCCGTTTTCGAGAACCTCCCCACGGCACCTCAGCCCGGTCAGGCTCAACCCGTATCGGGCGACACCGAGCTGGCCGACATGCTGGGCGACGTGTTCTCCAGCGGCGTGACCTACAGGGCACCGGACGACTAGCGCACGAAGCGGCCAGCCCGCTCACCAGCAAGCAATGCACGACAAGAAGGAGCAAACCCATGGCAATGGACATGAACAGGATGATGAAGCAGGCCCGCAAGATGCAGGCCGACCTCGCTAAGGCGCAGGAGGAGATTTCCCAGCAGGAGTTCTCGGCAACCGCGGGCGGCGGCGCCGTGGAGGCCGTGGTGAGCGGCTCGATGCGCCTGGTGTCGCTCAAGATCGACCCCGATGCAGCCAGCCCCGAAGACGTGGAGATGCTTCAGGACATGGTGGTGGCCGCCGTGAACGAGGCGCTGGGCAAGGTGGAGCAAGTCACCAGCGACCGGATGGGCGCGCTGACCGGCGGACTCAACATCCCGGGACTCATGTAGGGTCGCCCGATGCAGCAATCGATGGCCATACAGCATCTGCTCGACGAGTTCGAGAAGCTCCCGGGCGTTGGACCCAAGTCGGCCCAGCGCATCGTGTACTGGCTTCTCAACAGGAGCGTCGAAGATGCCTCGGAGCTGGCGCATGCCATCCTCGACGTGAAGAAGAGCGTGCACTTCTGCCCGCAGTGCTTCAACTACGCCGAGAAGGACGTGTGCGGCATCTGCTCCGATGCCAAGCGCGACCACTCCACCATCTGCGTGGTGTGCGAGCCGCGCGACATCACCGCCATCGAGCGCACGCACGAGTACGACGGCGTGTACCACGTGCTGGGAGGGGCCATCTCGCCCATGGACGGCATCGCGCCCGACGACCTCACCATCGCCGACCTGCTGCGCCGCCTTTCCGGCGACGACGTGCACGAGGTGATCATGGCCACCAATCCCAACGTCGAGGGCGAGACCACCGCAATCTACCTCGCCAAGCTCATCAAGCCGCTGGGCGTGAAGGTCACGCGCCTGGCCAGCGGTCTTCCCGTAGGGGGCGACCTCGAGTACGCCGACGAGATCACGTTGGGCCGAGCCATCGAGGCCCGCCGCGAGCTGTAGCGCGGCCTGAAGGCTGCCGCGAAATGGCGGTTGTGCCTGCTGTGTTACGCGGGCATCGAGAGTTCTTTCGCAATGGACAGCCCGGCTGCCGCGAAATGTAGGTTCTGCCTCGCCACGCACGTCAAAGTGCCATTTTCTGGCGCAAAACGTCAGTTCTGCCTGATTTGCATACCAACAGGCTCCTCTTAGAACAAATTCTTGTGAAGAAAACGTAATGCGGTGTGGTAGATAAGAGACAAGTGTCCACTAATTCTGCCTTCGAAGGCCTGCCGAAGGCCCCAATAGCGTGCGCGGCGAGGCAAAACCTCAATTTTGTGGCAGAAAAAGGCCCTTCGGCGTGCATCTGGAGGCAGAACCGCCATTTCGCGCCAGTGGCAAGTGGCAAGCGGCTCATCGAGGCTCGCCGCGAGCTGCAGATGGCGGAAGACCGGCGCCTTGCTTGGGAGCAAAGCTCGAGGAGGGCGAGCGGGAGATGAGCTGTAGGCGGCGGCAAAGCCACACCTTGTGTGGGGGTCTGCACCTGCCGGAGGGGCGCGATGCGCAGCTCGCATTGCAGCCGCTTGCGGAGAAATCGCGGCGTTTTCTTATGCGCAAACGCCGCCAGCAAACGCCGGGCAATCTCTTTTACATATAATTGGGGAACGATGCCAGCCTTTGCAGGGACCGGTATCGTGCCGGGTTGGCGGCGCGTAGGATGAGCAAGAGCGTCGGCAAGCCGGGTGACATTAGGCAAACTTCCCATCTAGCAGACTTTTCGATCGAGCCTCGGGGGAGTTTTTCTATTTTGCATGTGGAGAGGAGATGCAATGTCGCAATTGGTTGAGATCCGCTGGCACGCCCGTGCTGGTCAGGGTGCAGTGACCGCGGCAAAGCTCGTTGCGGAGACGGCTTTGTTCCAGGGTCGCTACATGCAGGCCATGCCGGAGTACGGCCCGGAGAGAACTGGCGCGCCGCTCAAGGCGTTCACCAGGGTCTGCGACGACCCGATCGAGGTGCACAACAACATCATCGAGCCCGATATCGTGGTTGTGCTCGACGACACGCTGCTGGAAACGGTGGACGTGATGGAGGGCATCAAGGATGGTGGCGTGCTGATCGTGAACACCGTGAAGTCGGCCGACGAGATTCGCAAGATTCTCAACGTCAAGGACAACGTGAGGGTTTCGGTGGTCGACGCTTCGGGCATCGCGCTCGACACCATCAAGAGGGACATCCCCAACACCCCGATCGTGGCTGCGCTCTCCAGGGTCACGGGAGTTATCCCGCTCGACGCGCTCAAGGAGAACCTCGTGGCATCGTTTGGCAAGAAGTTTTCGCAGGAGATCATCGACAGGAACCTCGAGTCCGTCGACCGTGCATACGAGGAGGTGTCCCTGTAATGGCCAAATGGGATGTTTCCAATTTCGACAACTGGAAGAGCAACGAGTTTCCTCCCGGTGCCGTTGCGCTTGAGGCCGGCAACTCGGCCGACTACATCACCGGCGGGTGGAGGACGTTCCGCCCGATCTGGGACCAGGAGAAGTGCGTGAGCTGCCTGTTCTGCTGGGTGCACTGCCCCGATTCCTCGATCATCGTGAAGGACGAGGAAATGATCGGCATCGACTACGATCACTGCAAGGGATGCGGCATCTGCGTGAACGAGTGCCCCAAGGGCGCGCTCGAGATGAAGAACGAGGTCGAGGCAAAGGGAGGTCAGAATGCCTGAGGTCAAGGTTATCTCCAGCACGGGCAACGCGATGGTCTCGCAGGCCTATAGGCAGGCCGAGCCCGACGTCGTCGCAGCTTACCCGATTACCCCGCAGACCACGATTATCGAGGGATTCGCCAAGTTCGTGGCCAACGGGCAGGTTCGCACCGAATTCGTGACCGTGGAGTCGGAGCACTCCGCGATGTCGGCCTGCGTGGGCGCGTCGTCCGCCGGCGCCAGGGTTGCCACCGCAACCTCCTCGCAGGGTCTGGCCTACATGTGGGAGGAGCTGTACATCGCAGCGGGCATGCGCCTGCCGATCGTGCTGGCCAACGCCAACCGCGCTCTCTCTGCTCCCATCAACATCCACGGCGACCACTCCGACATCATGGGGGCGCGCGACGCCGGATGGATCATCCTCATGGCCGAGAACGCGCAGGAGGCCTACGACAACACGCTCATGGCCTTCCGCATCGCCGAGGATCCGCGCATCCAGAACCCGGTGATCACCTCGCTCGACGGATTCATCACCACGCACGCCATGGAGCGCTGCGAGCTTCTGGACGACGAGTCGGTCAAGGGCTTCGTGGGCACCTACACCGGGGCGCCGCATCCGCTGCTCGACACCTCCAACCCCGTGGCTCACGGCATGTTCGCCAACCTTGGCGGCACCTATATGGAGCTGAAGAAGTCGCAGCGCGAGCTGATGCAGACCGCGCCTGCCGTGATCCAGGAGATCGGCGACGAGTGGGAGAAGGTCTGCGGACGCCCCTACAACCCGATCGAGACCTTCGGCATGGAAGATGCCGAGTATGCTCTCGTGGTGATCGGCTCTGCCGCAGGCAATGCCCGCCACGTGGCACGCGACCTGCGCGCCAAGGGCCACAAGGTCGGTGTCGTGCGCATCAGGCTGTTCCGTCCGTTCCCGGCAGCCGAGGTGGCCGAGGCAGTCAAGAACTGCAAGGCCGTCGGAGTGCTGGACCGCGCCGAGGCAATGGGCGCTCCCTACGGACCTCTGGGCGAGGACGTCGTGACGTCGCTGTACGCGCTCGACCACAAGATTCCCGTGAAGGACTACATCTACGGACTCGGCGGAGCCGACGTGACCATCGAGATCTTGGAACAGGCCTTCGGCGAGCTCGAGCAGCTGGCCGCAGGTCAGATCGATGGCGGTCTGGCGTACCTGGGCGCACGATAGGAAGGACAAGCGAAGATGGCAACTATTAAAGAACTCAGCGCCATTCCCGAGCGCCTCGCACCCGGACATCGCCTCTGCGCAGGCTGCGGTGCATCCATCGCCGTGCGTCAGGTAATGCTGGGCGCAGGCGACACCGACATCGTGTGCGGTTCGGCCACCGGATGCCTCGAGGTTTCCACCACGGTCTACCCGTACTCGGCCTGGAAGGTTCCCTACGTGCACAACGCGTTCGAGAACGCCGGCGCCACCATGTCGGGCGTCGAGGCTGCATTCAAGGGAATGAAGGCCACCGGCAAGATTCCGGCCGACAAGAAGATCAAGTTCGTGACCTTCGGCGGCGACGGCGGCACCTACGACATCGGCCTGCAGTCGCTCTCCGGCGCAATGGAGCGCGGCCACGACATCGTGTACGTGTGCTACGACAACAACGCCTACATGAACACGGGCATCCAGCGTTCCTCGGCAACCCCCAAGGGCGCATGGGCCACGACCTCCGAGACCGGCAGCGTTCAGCACGGCAAGAAGGAGAAGCGCAAGGACCTCACCAGCATCATGGCCGCGCATCACCTGCCCTACGTGGCGCAGGCGTCCATCGGCGACTGGAAGGACCTGGTGGCCAAGGCCGAGAAGGCCATCGCCGTCGACGGCCCGGCGTTCCTCAACGTGCTGGCTCCCTGCCCCCGTGGCTGGAGGATTCCGTCCAACCAGACCATCGAGATCGCAAGGATGGCCATCAACTCCAAGTTCTGGCCGCTCTTCGAGGTGGAGGACGGCAAGTGGAGCATGAAGGAAGTGAGCGAGAAGAAGCTCATCCCCGTCGTGGACTTCATGAGGCCGCAGGGCAGGTTCTCGCACCTGTTCAAGCCCACCGAGAACACCGAGCTGATCGAAGAGATCCAGGCCGACGTGGATGCGTACTACGAGTACGTGAAGGGCCGCTGCTGCTAGAAGCTGGTTTGCGGCTCGTTGCCCGCGCACCTGGCGGAGCGCGGGATTGCATGATCTGAGGAATGGCTGCGTTGATGCGAAAGCGTCGGCGCAGCCATTTTTGTTGTTGCGAGCTGGAGCTAGTGATAATGTCCACTAGACGATTGTTTTTGCGCTCGCCCTGCATGGAAAGGTCCGCGATGATCGAATCGGTGTATATACGCAACTTCAAGGCCATCGACCGTGGTGTGTACAAGTTCTTCGGACACGACGTGGTGCTGGTGGGCGAGAGCAACGCAGGCAAGACATCGCTCATCGAGGCGCTGGATTGCTTCTTCAACCGATCGCACATCGATTCGTCGTACTTCGTGGACCGCAACGAGAGCGTGCGCATCGGCGTGCAGGTAGATGGCTGCAAGTATATGCGCGAGTTTGACCCCACGACGCTGCGCGGCGCGATGCTGGAGACCGATGGCGACTGGTCGGCGCTTAGCCAGATATGCCTGGTGCACGTGGCGTCGAGCAGCGCGACTTTCTGCAACGTGGCGGCGCAGGTCGCGCACGCCGACGCGGTAGACCAGCTGGCCGGCAGCGATGTTGCAGGTGAGCTGGGTGGCCTGCTGCAACAGAGGATGCGCGGCGCGGGCACGGACGATGGCGGCGCGGGCGGCGCTGGCGACTTGGGCCTTCGCATCTCGGGGCCGATGTTCGTGGACCTGAGGTCGTCCGTCGGGACGATTGGAATTCCGGGCGCGGGCTGCGATGCCGACGGCAACGACGAGGACGCCAAGTGGTGCGGCTTGGCGGATCCCCAGTTCGGAGCCGCTGGCGGCGGCAGCAGAAGCGCAGCTTGCAAGGCGGGCGCGGCGGGGCAGATTGCCTCTCTCCTCATCTCCGGCTCGCATCCCAACGCGATTCTCGCGATAGACGACATCGAGAACCTGCTGGGGGCTGATCTCCAGCACCTTTCCAAGATGGAAAGGTGCTTCGCGCAGACGATAGTGTCCACCAACTCGGCAGACTTCGCGCACGAAGACGCCAACACTATCACCTACCCCATCACGGAGGGCGCCACCCCCGGACCCAAGGTCGCGCAGATCGTGGGAAGCGTGGCCGCCCAGGGCAAGATGCTGGTGCTGGTGGAGGGCCAGTACGACCTGCCGTGGTACAAGCGCGCCGTGGAGCTGCTGGGGCTGGCCGACAGCGTCTTCGTGATTCCGGGCGGCGGCTCCAATTCGGGGGTTCTGCTCAAGGAGATGCGGCGCATCGGCATCCCGTGCATCCTCATCCGCGACGGCGACATGCGCAAGCTCTCGAACCCGCGCAACGGCGACTATGCGCTGCAGCTCGATTGCATCGAGATGTACGCTCCCGACCGGCTGCTGCGCGACTGCTTCGGGGTGGTGCCGCCGAGGCGCAAGGACGTGTTCTTCAAGACCATCCTGCGCAACGCCTCCAACTTCCCACACAGCATCAGGGGCGACAAGAAGCGCTTCGGCCGCGACGACATCAAGGGCATCATCGCCGCAAAGGCCAACAAGTACCTCGATGCCAACAGCCGCCTGGTGCAAGAGGTGGACGCCATCTTGAGGGACGCGATGGGGCAGTGGGACATCGCGTAGCGCCGGCGGGTGCGGCAGGTTTTGCGGGGTAAGCGGACAAACGCCATAAAGTCAAGGGGTTAAATTGTGAGTCGGTGTAGTGCATCAAGGCAATTTAGCCGTTTAGCGGTGCATTTCAGGCCATTTTCAAAAATAATTCTTGTGGTTTAGACCTTATTAGCTTAATAATATGTGTAGAAACTTTGATGGAGTTGTGAAGACTCCGATTCAAACCGATGAAAAAGCGGCTGGAAGTAACCGACCAGCCGCTTTTTTAATGCCCTTTTCCGGCGACCTCCCCGTCACCCCTCCTGAAGCCACGGCCACGCGAGAAAACGGCTCTCGATATCGCACGCCGGTTGCGGCTCGAAATAGCGTGCGGCAACGGGTTATTATCCATATGGGCTGTAACGCGACTGGGCGTTTGCACCTTGCCTGGCACATCGTCCCGGCAACCTGCAGCGCGCGTCGCGCGAATCCGCAGCGTGCAGCTCGCATGGCGGGCATTGCGGTGGCCGACATTCAACATTTCGATACCACGAGGGGGACTTTGATGACTAAGCCGATAATCGGGATTGTGCCGCTGGTCGATTTTGAGAGGGAGAGCTACTGGATGCTCCCCGGATACATGGGGGGCGTGTCGCAGGCTGGCGGCATCCCCGTGATGCTGCCCCTCACCTCCGACAACGCCGAGCTGCGCCAGCTGGTGGACAGCCTCGACGGCTTCCTCATCGCAGGCGGGCAGGACGTGTGCCCCGAAACGTATGGCGAGGACCAGATCGAGGCCTGCGGCCAGACCTGCCCCGCACGCGACGAGATGGAGTCGAAGCTCTTCTACATGGCGCTTGGCCAGGACAAGCCCGTGCTGGGAATTTGCCGCGGCATCCAGATGATCAACGCGATCCTGGGCGGCACCCTCTACCAGGACCTGCCCACCGAGCATCCGTCGGAGCTGGACCATCACCAGCAGCCTCCCTACGACGAGCCTTCGCACGTGGTGAAGGTCGTGCCCGGCAGCCCGCTCGAGGCGCTGCTTGCACAGGATGCCGAGGACATGGGCGAGGACGGCCTTTCGGAAGACGGCTGCCTAGCGGTGAACAGCTACCATCATCAGGCGGTCAAAGAGCTGGCGCCGGGTCTGGAGACCATGGCGTATTCGGAAGACGGCCTGGTGGAAGCGTTCCGCGAGCCGTCGAGGCCCTTCGTGTGGGGCATCCAGTGGCACCCGGAGCTTTCCTACGAGGTCGACGAGGCCAGCCGCAGGATCTTCGGCGCATTCGTGAAAGCGGCGGAGGCGGCCAGGGTCTAGCTTTCGCAGAACTCGGCCTGCAGCCTCTCCATCTCGGCCAGCGCGTCGGATGCCGCCGCGCGCACGTCGGCGTCGAGGCTGGCAGGCTCGAGTACCTTGGCCTCGCCCAGCTTGGAGGCGATGCTCCTGGCTATCCACGTGGTGTCGTTTTGGAGGGGCACCTCGACGATGGCATCGTCGCCCGACATGCCCACGACCTCGGAGCGCAGCCACACGCGGTCGTCGAACGGGCAGTCTGGTCCGAGCTGCAGGCGCGCCACGCTGCTGGGGTTCTCCAGGAAGCGATGCTCGGCAGTGCGCTCGAGCGAGAGGATGCTCTCGCTGGTCTCGTGCTGCGAGAGCTGCTCCACGTCGACGATTCGCGAGATCTTGAAGTTCCTGCACCCGGCGCTCTCGATCCAAACACCCTCGGGCGACTCCTTCGCATACTGGTAGGCGAACAGGTAGATCGCCCCGTTTTCGCCTATGTAGAGTTCTAGTGGCAATACCCGGCGCCTGACGATAGTCTCGGGCGAGTCCGAGCTGGACGTCGAGTCGTATTCGAGCACCGCCAGCCTATGCTGGGTGCTCAGCAGGGCCAGCACCCGCAGATTGGCGTAGTCGCCCATATCCCCCATGATTTCGAGCATCTGCGTGCGCGACGAGAAGTCGCCGGGGCATGCGGCCTGCGTTAGCATTTGCGTAAGGGGTGCATCGTCGTCGACTCCCGCGAAGGCGAGCGCCATGAGCAGCGCCCAGCTTTCGTCGAAATCGAGCCGGGGCTTGCGGCCCAGCAGCTTGGAGTCGAGGTCGAACACCACGCCCGGCCCGCCTAGCCTGCAAAACGCATCGATTGCGGCTTGCGAGGCTGTGGACGACGCGACTTCGGGGCTGGCCGCCACGGAGCCGCGCAAGCTGCTCGACGCTGCGTCGGCCCTCGCGAGTATCTGGTCGAATTCGCCCGTGCACAGCAGGTTCTCGAGGTCTTCGGGGCTGCCGATCGTGAACATGCCCAGCCTGCCGGCATCGGTCTCGGATTCGCAGACCTGCTCGACCGTCCGGCGTGAAATCGCCTCGCTGCACTCCATCTGGTCCGCCAGCTGCGCGTAGGTTCTAAAACCCCTGCCTATCGAGCGCAGCACGGCGAGCAGCTTGGCGAGGTTCTGGACATCGTTGGGTCTAGCCATCGTCGCGCACCTCCTCGAGACCGCGCTTCAGAATCTGCAGCGTCTCGGCAGGCTCTATCGGCAGGATTCCCGGGCCGTTTTCCACCACCCATTGCGCCAGCCTGCGGGGGCTGGCCACGCGCACGTTTACCACGATGCCCTCGCCATGCGGCTCGGACGTGGGAGAAGCGGCCTCGGACTCTGGCCGCAGCAGCTTCTCGGCCTTGTTGAGCGCCTGCTCGGAAAAGTAGAGCTTGCCCTCCAGAGACTGGCTGCCGATCTGGAACGGCAGCAGCACGGCTTCGTCGTCCCGGTGCTCGCGGGCCGCATCGATCGTCTGGGCATCGGCGGCTTCGAGCGAGGGCGCTTCGAGAAACCGGTCGAACCTGAACCGGCGCACGCCCCGCCGCTCCGCGTCGTACCCCATGAGATACATGTCGCCGAGGTAGCGGAACACCTTGAGCGGGCAGACGCGGCGCGTGGAGGTTTCGCCCTTGGCGTTGCGGTAGCCAAACACCAGCAGGCTCCTGCCGAGCTGCGCCGAGTCGATCGCGTCTGAGATCTGGGCAGACAGGTGCGCGCCGGCGCCGACACCGTCGGCTTGCGGATCGCCCGTCTCGCTTCCGGCAACATCGGCCTCCAGCTGGGGCCCGAGCTTGTGCAGCGCCGACAGCAGGGCCTTCTTCCAGGCGAAGTAGGGATTGTCCATCGCCATCTGCGCGCTGATGCGCAGGAGCGTGAAGTCGGCGAAGGCAAGCTCGATGCGGTTTTGCATGATGGATTCGAGGTCCAGCACGTATAGCGGCGGCTCGCCCTCGAGCCTGTCGATGCGAAACCCCATGCCGGCCAGCTTCTCGCGGTCGCGGTAGAACTGCTTGTCGAACGCGTCGTCCGACTGCCGCGGGTCGTATCCGGCGACCTCGTTGCGAATCTGGAACGCCGTGGCACCGCGCCCGTGCTCCTCGAGGAAGAACACGAGGTTCGTGAGTCGCGTCGCGATGCTGGTCTTGTTGCTCGGCACTCTTCCTCCTGGTGGCGGTGGCGGGGTCTGCATGGGGTTTGCGGGATTTGCGTTTGCGACAATAGTAGCTCACCAGCCAGCGCATGAGCCGCCCAAAAGGACGGCAAGCCCGCACATATTCCATTTTTCTACAAAAAAGTGCCAAAACTCACGACCTGTGCGACAATACAGAAGATTGTGGGAATTAAAAAGGAACACAAACATAGCAGCAAACCCACACGGACACAGGGGGAAGCATGAAAAACCTTAAAGCCCAGGTACGCGCCATGTCCATGGACTTTCCATCCAGAGACGCTGGAAGCAGGGGCGAAGAGCTGGCTTCCGAGGCTCTGGCAGACGAATTCTACTCGCTGGGACTCAAGACCGATATAGACGGGTTTACCTGCGCCGGCAACCTGAGGGTTAGCCGAAGCGTGTATCTTGCGCTCCTGGTGGTGGCGGGCCTAATGTGCTTCCTCATCCCGAGTGCCCGCGTCGTGGCGCTGCTACTGGGAGTCGCGGGCGTGGTGCTCACCTACCTGTCGTACAACGGCAAGGATTTCCTTGGCTCGGTGATCTCGAAGTTCGAGAGCCAGAACGTGATCGCGCGCTACGTGCCCGAGGGTATGCCCACCGGCACCAAGCGCACCAAGGTCGTGATCGTGGCTCACTACGACGTGAAGAAGCCGTCGATCTTTCAGCTGCCCGCCATCAGGGGCTACTACAAGATAGTGAGGCTGGTGATCATCGGCGCCGGCCTGGCCGTGCCGGTGTGCTGTCTGCTGTGCATGCTGCCGTTCCCCGAGGTGCTGAGCACCATATTCGCCGTGATTGCGCTGATTGCCGCAATCGTGGTGCTGGTGCAGATCGTGGACCTGCTGCTGGGGGCGTTTTTGAAGACCCCGAAGGGCGCCAACTGCAACGCTTCCGGCTTGGCCGCGATGCAGAACCTGGCAAAGAAGCTGGTGACCTCGGACGTGAAGACTCCGGACGACGACGAGGACGATTCCGACGGCGTGGTGGAGGAGTTTGGCGACGAGGAAGAAGACTTCGACGATTACGGAGAGGATCTGCGCAAGGCCGCAGACGACGATGCCGACGAGAAGCATGAGAAGCACGCGAAGCGCGAGAAGCGCTCAGGGCGCAGGAAGCCGCGCCCTGGCAAGAAGATCGAGACCGGCCTGGAGTCGGTGCTCGAGGGATTCCAGGGTGCTTCGCCCGAGGCCACGGTGGCTCCGGAGGTTGCCGAAGAGGAGGCCGGTGCCGGTGTCGAGCTTGACGAGGCTCCCGTGACCGCGGAGGCCGTGGTCGTCGAGGACGGGGGCGGAGCGAGCGAGGCCGAGGGCGTTGCGGCCGCCGCTGCCGCAAGCGCTGCCGCCGCTGCAGCCGCCGTTGCCGGCGTGGCCGCGGTTGGCGTTGCAGAGGCCGAGCCGGCAGCTGGAGCCGTAGAGGCCGCCGTCGCGGAGTTTGCAGCTGCGACTGCCGCTGCGACCGCGGACGCTGCAGCTAACGTTGTCGAGACGGCGGGCGCTGCTGTTGCCGGTGCCGTCGTGGACGGCAATCCCGCCGTCGTGTCCCGACCTGCGGTGCAGCCTGTGGCTGCTCCCGTTCAGCCTGCGCAGCCCAGGAAAGCCGCCGCGAAGCCCTCCTGGTGGTCGAAGGTCGAGGACGAGAAGAAGCGCGGCGAGTTCGACCGTGGTACGAGCGAGCCCACTCTGAGGTCGCTCTACGCCGACGCGCCCGCGTCGAAGGAGCACGAGCATCCGGTGCAGGCCGAGGCCGCTGCGGTCGAAGCCGCGCCCGCGCCTGCGCCCGTTTTTGTGCAATCTGCCCCGGTGCAGCCCGCGCAGCCCGAGAGGCTTGCAATCGAGTTTGGCACCGCAAACGAGCCGCGTGCCGCTGAGGCACCTGTGGCGGCCCCCGCTGCAGCGCCCGCTCCCGAGGTTGCAGCCGCCCCGGCGCCTGCGCCCGCGGCTTCCGTTGTGGAGACGGCTCCCGCTGCCGCAGCTGCGCCCGCAGCTCCGGTTCCCGCTGCACAACCTGCTGCCGCTCCTGCGGTCCAGCCGGCCGAGGTTGCCGCAGCTGCGAAGCCCGCAGCCGCAGATTCCGGACTCGTCGTGAGCTTCGGCGAGAGCAACGAGTCCGCAAACGACGAACCTGCCAGCGAGCCGGCGCCCGAGGCTGCAAGCTCGCAGGATTCCGAACCGGAGAGCGCCGCTGCAGACGAGCAGGCCACCGGTTCTGCAACATCTGAAGAGTCCGCAACCGACGACAAGCCCGCGGCCGAGGCCGTTCCGGCTGCCGCAGCTGCCGCCGATGCCAACTCCACCGTGGCCTACACGCCGCGCCCGGTGTCGGAGGTGCTGAGCGAGCTGGACGAGAGCATCCAGGCCATGGACAACAAGGTCATCGAGCGCAAGCCCATGCCGGAGCGTCCCGAGCCCTATCAGGAGCCGTTGGTGGAGCCGAGCGAAGAGTCTTCGGCGGGATGGCCCACCGGTTCCTACAAGTACTCGCGCAACCGTGCCAAGTACCGCAGGGACGAACCCCAGCAGCCGTCCTACGATTCGCTCGTGGGAGAGCCCGAGGTGGGCGTGCTGGATTTCTCGCGCGAGCGCTACAAGAACGACATCGAGCGCAGGAAGCAGCTTGCGGCCGAGGCCGAGGCTGCGGCTGCCGGCAGCGAGCTGGAGGTTCCCGCCGAGACGGTCGAGGCGGCTCCTGCAGAGGAAGCCACGCCCGAGCCGGCTCCCGTGGCGCCCCCTGCCAGGACCATGGTGTTTGGTGCCGTGCAGGCCGAGCAGCAGGCCGCCGATGCAGCCGCTTCGCAGCACGATGCAGAGGCGCAGGCTGCCAGAAGCTCTCACCGAAAGTACGCAGTGCCCGTCGCTCACGACGAGCACGAGACGGCCGCCAACGTGGACAGGGCGTCTCTGCTCAACCTCCCCGTCGTGGGAAGCAAGAGCATGGCCGCCAATCCCAACAGCACGTTTGCAGGCGGCGGCGGATTCAATCCCGGCAACACGTTCTCGGGCATGCAGAGGATCAGCCCGAGCAACACCCTCGCGGGCATTCAGGCCGCAAGCGACTTCGGGTTCGATGCACCGGCTAGCGCAGAAGGCGAGTCCGGATACGCATACGACGACGCGGCCGCAGACGATGGCTTCGCATTCGACGCGCAGGGCGCGCAGGATGCCCCGCTGGAAAACGGCGACATGTTCATCTCCAGGGAAGACGTGGCCGAGACCCCGGGCAACCTTACCGGCGCATTCGCGCCCCTGGGAGCCTCGGGCGTGATGCAGCCCGTAACGGCCGAGATGCTCGAGCAGTACAACGAGGGTCAGACGCTCTATGTGGACGACGCGGAAGACGACTACGAGTCGGGCTACGACGACCAGGGCGCATATGTGAGCGACCTCGAGATCGAGATGCCCAAGCGCAAGCTGTTCGGCCGCAGGAAAGACAAGAAGCGCAAGGGCCGCAAGGGCCGCAAGAACGAGGCAACCTCGTCGGCCAACGAGTGGCTGGGCGTAGACGAGAACTACAACGCCACGCAGGAGGGCGCGCGCATCGGCACGTGGGACAACTTCTCCGAGAACCCCGGCGCGGTCGACGACGTGGACACCGGCCAGAGCGTGTGGGACTCGTGGGACGACTACGACGACGAAGCCGACTGGCGCGGCGGCGCATACGGCGGCGAGACCGAGGAGCAGAACCGCGACGCGGTGGATGCGCTTTCCGACGAGCTGCTCAACAAGGAAGTGTGGTTCGTGGCCCTGGGCGCCAGCGACGCGGGCAGCGCCGGCATGGAGAACCTGCTGCGCACGCACGAGGCCGACCTCAAGAACGCCCGCATCGTGAACCTGGAGTGCATCGGTGCCGGCGAGCTGTGCTTCACCGCATCGGAGCAGGTGCTGCTGCACGGCTTTGGCACCGACCCGCGCATGCAGAAGCTCGTGAAGAAGGCCGCTCACACCGCAGGCGTGGACATGAAGCGCGTGAAGCTCGACTGGCGCTCCACCGAGGCCACCCCGGCCATCGCCAGGAAGAAGCGCGCCATCACCATCACGGCGCTCGAGAACGGCACGAACCCCGGCTGGAAGTGGGGAGACGACAACGACGAGCTGGTGTCGGAGGGCAACCTCCGCAAGGTGGCGAGGGTCTTGGTCGAGATCGTGAAGGCTTGCTAGCCTGCTGGCCGGCAGCCCATTAGGAGCTTGCAGATGAACATCATCGTGGTCGGCTGCGGGAGCGTTGGCTCGCAGCTGGCCCGTTTGTTTTCGGACAACGGGCACAACGTCGTGGTGGTAGACAAGGAGCCGAAGGCCTTCTACAACCTTGGCAGCAACTTCAACGGACGCGTGCTGCAGGGCATTGGCTACGACGAGCAGACGCTGGCGGAGGCCGGCATCGACGATGCCGACATCGTGGCCGCCGTAACCAACTACGACAACGCCAACCTCATGGTGGCCGAGGTGGCCTCGAAGCTCTTCGGGGTCAAGCACACCATCGCCCGTCTCGAGAACTCCGACCGCGAGGCCGCGTACTCGCAGCTGGGCATCGACTACGTGTGCGGCACCTCGCTTATTGCCGAGGAGATTTTCTCCAAGGTGATGTCGGGCCATGGCAGCCATGTGGACACCTTCGGCGAGTTCGAGATCCTCAAGTTCACGCTCAACCTCACCGCGCTGCGCAAGAAGACGGTGAAGGTGGGCACCATCGAGCGCGACCACGACATAAGGATCATCGCCTTCGAGCGCCGCGGCGGCTCGGCCAGCTCCATCCCCACCGAGGACAGCATCCTCTACCAGGGCGATTCGGTGCTGGCGTGCGTGCGCAACGACCTCGTGGACGCTTTTAGAAAGTACATGTACTAGGCGGGTGCGCGCAGGGTCAGGCGGGGCACGGCGGTAGGAGCTGAGGTTTCGGCAATGTATATCGTGATAAACGGCGGGGGCAAGATCGGCAGCTACCTGGCCAGGACGCTCAAGGAGAACGGCCACTACGTGGCGGTGATCGAGATAGACGAGAACACCGCGCTGCGCCTTGCCAAGGACCTGCCCGAGGGCGTGCTGGTGCTGCACGGCGACGGTTGCGACTCGATGGTGTTGCAAGATGCCGAGACGCAGAACGCCGACATCTTCGTGGCCACCACGGGCCGCGACGACGACAACCTGGTGTCGTGCGAGCTGGCCAAGACCATCTTCGCCACGCCGCGTTGCATCGCCAGGGTCAACAACCCTCGCAACGAGAGGATCTTTCGGCGCATGGGCATAGAGTCGGTGTCGTCGACGATGGTGATCACCCGCCTCATCGAGGAAGAGGCGCTGGCCGGCACGATGAAGGCCATGAAGAGCCTGCGGCAAAACGACGTGTGCATCATCGAGCTGCGCGTGCCGGGCGGCGGCGGAACGCTGGCCGAGCGAGGCGTGAAGATCGAGGACCTGCAGCTGCCCGCGGGCAGCATCGTGGCAGCTGTTCACAAGGAGGGGGCACTCGAGATCGCGACCCCCGACATGCTGCTGTTTCCGGGAGACAACGTGGTGGTGCTGGCCGAGAACCGCGTGGCCGACGACGTGCGGGAGTTCCTGCGCGAGCTGTAGCGGGCTGCTGCTGCGTGATGGAGCTGTCGTGCACCGTATACTGGTGCCTCGAGAGCCGCTGCTAGGGGTATAATTCCGCTTATCTGTTGCATCCGGACAATGGATGAGAAAGGAAACCTCATGAAAGACTTTCAGGCTGGGGGGAGCCTGCTCGAGCGTGCTTCTCTCCGATCGAGGGCGAAGCGCGGCTTCAACGTGGCGCTTTCCGCAGTGCTCGCGCTGTCGTTCTCGGGCATCTTCTCGGCAGCGGCCTACGCATCGGAAGACGATGTGATAAACGGCTGGGCCGAGGCTATCGAGAATTTTCAGAACGACAAGAGCAACCAGGCGTACGACTACGCCGATTCCGACGAGGCCACCACGGCGGAGTCGACCTACAAGCCTTCGGCGAAGTTCGACCTGCGCGACCCCAACGGCGACGGCGACAGGTCCGACAGCGTGGTAACCTCCGTCAAGCTCCAGAACCCCTGGGGCACGTGTTGGGGCTTCTCGACGATAGCCGCAGCCGAGACCAGCATCTTGTCGGAGAAGGGCGAAACCGCAGCCAAGAGCGAAATGGACTTGTCGGAGCTGCAGCTCGCCAAGTCGGTGTACAACAACGACGGCGCTCCAGAGAAGTATGTAGGCAAAGACCAGGCTGGCGAGGGCTATCACAATTCGTCTGAGAATCCCAATGCCGGTCTGGATGCCGGAGGATTCTTCACCTACGGTTCGACCGTGTTTGCCTCCGGCATAGGTCCTGTGCCGGAGTCCTATGCGCCCTACAAGAATGCCGAAGGCGTCATGGAATGCTATGTGATTCCGTCGGATGGGGACAATAGCAAGGTCGAGAAGAAGTATCTCACCGAGCAAGAAGCCCAGGCGCTCGAAAAAGACGGCAACAAGGTCTACCGCGCCTTTTGGGCTGGCAAGAAGGAGAACACGGACGGCAGCACCACCTATTACAAATGGAACGTGGACGAGGACCTGTGGAACCAGTCGGTGTACAACCTCGAGAACGGCAACGCTCTGCCTTCGACTAGAATCCTCAACGCAGACGGCACCTGGGGCGGCGTTAACTGGAGCAGCGTTACCGCGTTCAAGGAGCAGATGGAAAAGTATGGCCGAGCGGTGTCGATCGCATACCATGCCGACCAGGCCACGGCAGAACAGAAGAGGGAAGGCACCTACATCAACGAGAACAACTGGGCGCATTACACGTCTACCACGGCTTCTGCCACCCATGCGGTGACAATCGTGGGTTGGGACGACACCTACGCCAAGGAGAACTTCAAGAACGCTTCGGGAAAGCTTCCCGAGGGCAACGGCGCCTGGCTGGTGAAGAACAGCTGGGGCGCTGGCGACGAGGAGTTCCCCAACGGCGGCAGCTGGGGCATCGTGGAAAAGGATGCAGACGGCAACGAGTACAACACCGGGTATTTCTGGCTGTCGTACTACGACCAGTCGATCACGATACCCGAGTCCTTCGACTTCGATACCACTTCGTATAGCGATAATACGCAGTACTACATCAACCAGTACGACTATCTGCCTGAGATTCAGGCTATTCCCAATTACAGCAAGACGCAGATCAGCTCGGCCAACATTTTCACGGCCGAAGGCGACCAGGCGGTGCGCAACCTTGCCGTATCGACCTACAAGCCCAACACCACCGTGAAGTACGAGGTGTACCTGCTCGACGACGATGCGAAAACGCCGACCGACCCCGAGCACAGCGAGAAGGTGTTCGAGACCACCGCGACCTACGAGTACGGCGGATACCACCGCACCACGCTCGACGAGTCGGACTGGATCGCCATGCGCGAGGGCCAGCGCTTTGCAGTGATCACCACGCAGAAGTGCAACGACGACGGTCTGTACTACCAGGGCGTGGCCATCAACATCGGCAAGCCTTCGGACGAATACGTCAAGGCGTACGAGGATCAGATGTGGACCAGCGTCGAGAACAGCGTGTACCAAACCATGGTGAGCGTGCTCGTGCAGACGTACACGCAGCAGCATCCGGAGTGGTCCGAGGGCGAGGTCTTGGCTAAGGCTATCGATGAGGCCGCCAGTAAGCTGGAGAGCGAGACGGTCCAGGCTTACATCAAGAACAAGGTCGATACTGCGGTCGGCACCTACAAGAACGCCTACTTCGTTTCCAAGGTCAAGGCGGGCGAGAGCTGGTCGAGCGTGACCTGGCAGGTCGAGGGTGCTGCTGCCCAGTCCGACGATGACGTGCCCTCTGTTTCGGCGGATACCGAATGGGTCGACTGGAAGACGGCGGTCCAGGAGCCTATCGAGGCGAACGTAGTGGCCAACGGTGCCAAGGCCGTGGCAGATAATGCTGCGATCAAGGCGTTCTCCGAGATGAGCAGCTGGGCTTCGGTCGACGAGCTGAGCGCTCTCGAGCAGGCTATCGCTGCAGCGAAGGAGGCACTGGCCTCCGCGCAGATCAGCGCCGACGGCTCCGACGTGCCCGAGGGCCAGACCTGGATGACGCAGGAGCAGTACGATGCGCTGAGCGCGGCCGTGGCCGCCGCCGAGGAGCAGCTTGCCAAGGCCGGCAGCGACTACGAGAACACGCTGCTCAACACCACGCCCGACTCCGACACGGTGCTCAAGGCCACGTCGGCGCTCTCGTTCGACGTGCAGAACGGCACGCAGGTGGTGTCTGCGGACAAGACCACCAAGGGCAAGCTGGCCAAGACCGGCGACTCCGCGGCAGACGCGATGCTGGTGGCGGCCTTCCTGGCGGTCGCCGCAGGCGCGGCAGGCGTGGCCTACGTGGCGCGCCGCCGTCGCGCGGAACGCAGATAAGCGCACACGATAGGTTCTAGCCGAGAACCCCCGGACGCGAGCGATTGCGTCCGGGGGTTCTTTTCGTGTGTTGCGGGCGAGCGATGTCGGCAGTGCTGGTCGTTCCGCATGGTGTGAGTGTTAAAGGGATGTAAACAATCTCTATATCTTGATGCCATGCGGTATAATTCCCGTGTCTGCCGTCTGCGGTAATGGCCGACGACTGCCTTGTGCCGGGCGACGGATGGGCATATCAGGATGCGATGGATTCGAGAGGCGCATCCGCTATCCCCTTGCGAAGGGTGGGAAAGGAAATACTCATGGGAGTTTACGAGGCTGGGAAGGACCGGTGCTCTTCTCTACGGGCAAAGGCGAAGCGCGGCTTCAACGTGGCGCTTTCGGGAGTGCTGGCGCTGTCGTTCTCGGGAATCTTCACGGCTGCGGCCTATGCGTCCGACGAGGATGTGACGGCCAGCTGGACCGAGGCTATCGATGAGGCCAACAACGACAAGAGCATACAGACGTATGCCTATGCCAGCTCCAGCGACGAGGCCGAGACGGCGGAGATTTCGGGCTACTCGCCTTCCGCCAAGTACGACCTGCGCGACAAGGGCGTGGTTACGCCGGTGAAGAGCCAGAGCCCCTGGGGCACGTGCTGGGGCTTCTCGATCATCGCTGCATCGGAGACCAGCATCCTGTCGGAATCCGGCAAGACCTATGCAGGCACCAAGTTCGACCTGTCGGAGCTGCAGCTCGTGAAGTCGGTGTACAACAACAACGGTGCTCCGGCCAAATATGTGGGCGAGGAGCAAGCTGGCGAGGGCTACCACAACGATTCCAAGAATCCCAACGCCGGCCTCAATAGCGGTGGATTCTTCTCCTACGGTTCGTCGGTCTTCTCTTCTGGCACGGGACCCCTGCTCGAATCGGCAGCTCCCTATAAGAACTCCGAAGGGCTGATCGAGTGCTACGTGACGGAGAAGGGTACAGACGTGGCCAATCGCCTCAACCTCACCGAAGCGCAGATCGCGGAATACGAGGCCAAGGGTGCAGATGTCTTGCGCTCTGGCTGGGCGGGCGATTATCTCAAGGACGATGGCACCACCGACGTTAGCACCACATGGGACGTGGACGAGAGCCTGTGGAACCAGTCGATGCTCAACCTCGAGAACGGCAACATCCTGCCCGAGGTGAGGATCCTTGACGCGAAGGGCAACTGCACCGGCACCGACATGAAGGCCGTCATGGCCATCAAGCAGCAGATCGAGCAGTACGGACGCGCGGTGTCGATTGCATTTCATGCTGATCGCGCGATGCCCGAAAGCAATGGCATGGGCAAATATATTAACGAGAAGAACTGGGCGCACTACACCTACGAAACCGCGGATGCCAACCATGCGGTTACCATTGTGGGCTGGGACGACAACTACGACAGGACCAATTTTGCCGATGGCACGACCGAGAGCAAGCTCCCCGAGGGCAACGGCGCCTGGCTGGTGAAGAACAGCTGGGGCGCTAGCACCGAGAACTTCCCCAACAACGGCACATGGGGCCTTGATGGGTCCGGCTACTTCTGGCTGTCGTACTACGACAAGTCGATCGTGCTGTCCGAGTCGTTCGACTTCGACATCAACTCGTATGGCGACAACGACGAGTACTACATCAACCAGTACGACTACCTGCCCGAGGTTGGCTCTATCACCAACAGCAGCACGGTTCCGGTAAGCTCCGCCAACATCTTCACGGCAGAGGGCGACATGTCGGTGCGCACGCTATCCGTGTCGACATACAAGCCCAATACCACCGTGAAGTACGAGGTTTACCTGCTCGACGACGATGCCAAGTCGCCAACCGATCCCGACCACAGCGAGAAGGTGTTCGAGACCACCGCGACCTACGACTACGGTGGATTCCACCGCACCACGCTCGACGAGGCGAGTTGGATCGCCATGCGCAAGGACCAGCGCTTTGCGGTGATTACCACGCAGAAGTGCAACGACGACGGCCTGTACTACCAGGGTGTGGCGGTCAACATGACCAAGCCCAGCGCGGCTCTTGTAGAGGCCAAGAGGACGGAGCAAACCGAGAAGGAAACTGCAACTCTGTACCAGAGCTTCTTCACTGCGCTGCAGGACAACTACAAAGCCGAGCATCCTGATTGGGACAAGGCAAAGGTGGACGAAGTGTCCGCAGCGGAGGCCAACAAGATGGTGCAGGAGCCGGAGCACCAGAAGTACATCAAGAACAAGGTCGACACCGTTGTGGATGCCTTCGAGAACGCCTACTTCGTCTCCAAGGTCAACGCGGGCGAGAGCTGGACGACCAACGCGAAGTGGAATCTCGACACGTCGCAGGCTTCCACCGCGTCGGACGACGTGGCATCGGTGGCATCCGATGCCGAGTGGAGCGACTGGACCGTGGTGCAGAAGCTGGTGGAGGAGAAGTTCCACGTTAGCGACGGGCGCGGCGTGGTGGCCGACAACGCGGCGATCAAGGCCTTCTCGGAGGTTCGCAGCTGGGCTTCGGTCGACGAGCTGAGCGCTCTCGAGCAGGCTATCGCTGCAGCGAAGGAGGCACTGGCCTCCGCGCAGATCAGCGCCGACGGCTCCGACGTGCCCGAGGGCCAGACCTGGATGACGCAGGAGCAGTACGATGCGCTGAGCGCGGCCGTGGCCGCCGCCGAGGAGCAGCTTGCCAAGGCCGGCAGCGACTACGAGAACACGCTGCTCAACACCACGCCCGACTCCGACACGGTGCTCAAGGCCACGTCGGCGCTCTCGTTCGACGTGCAGAACGGCACGCAGGTGGTGTCTGCGGACAAGACCACCAAGGGCAAGCTGGCCAAGACCGGCGACGCCGCAGCAGACGCGATGCTGGTGGCGGCCTGCCTGGCGGTCGCGGCCGGAGCGGCAGGAGTTGCCTTCGTGGCGCGCCGCCGTCGCGCGTAGCACCGCTAGACAGCGAGATAGGAGACACCGGGCTGCGCGGTCGTCGTGAGGCGGGCGGCACAGCTCGGAGTTGTGGGGGCCGCAACGGTTCTCAGCCGCTAACCCCTGGGTTCCAAGAGCCGGTGCCCAGGGGTTATCATATTCGGAGGAATTCGCGACGCTCTTGCCGCGCTGGGTGCGGCGAGGGCGTCGGCATGGCAGAATCGCGATGGGAGCGCGGCAATGACAGCATCTCTAGTACCCTTGGCTTCTTCACCCGAAAACGAGAGGGAGGCCTTCGCGGACCTCACCACCGTGTACACCGATCTCGACGGCACGCTGCTGGCACCTGCCGGCCGTCTGCTCACCAACTTCGAGGGCGCTCCCTCGTTCCGCGTTTGCGAGGCCGTGGTGGCGCTGCGTCGCGCGGGTGTGAAGCTCATAGTGGTCACGGGCCGCAGCCGCGTGCAGTGCAACGAGTTCATCCGGCTGCTCGATGCCACCGCCATCATCGGCGAGATGGGCTGCACCAAGCAGGAGCGTTGCACGGGCAACCTCAACATCGCCTACGATACCGGCAGCTTCGAGTACGATGCCGAGAAGTACGCCACGCCCTACGATGCCATCGCGGCCAGCGGCGCGGTGGAGGAGCTGTTCGAGCACTACAAGGGCAAGGTCGAGTACAACTACCCGCGCTGTCTCAACCGCGACGTGACCCATGCGATTCGCGGCGACATCGACCCCGACGAGGCGGAGACGTTTCTCAAGTCGCGCGGATACAACCTGGAATTCGAGGACAACGGCATGATCTTTACCCCCAAGCACACCACGCTTGTGGACTGCCCCGACATCCACGGATATCACATCGTGCCGGCGGGCACGTCGAAGGCCAAGGCCGTGCGCGACGACATGGAGCAGCGCGGCTTCGAGCCGGGCGAGTGCGTGTCGATCGGCGACGGCCATGGCGACATAGAGATGGGCGAGCACACCGGCTCGTTCGTGATGATGATCAACGGCCTGCGTCAGGAGCGCAACGTGTCGGCATCGAATTCGCTCGTGAACGCGCACAAGTTCGTGACCACGCAGAAGTGCTGCGACGGCTGGGTGGAGTTCGCCAACGCGGTCCTGCGAGCAAAGGGCCTGCCCGAGGTGTAGGTTGGCGAAAGGGAGCGTCTCCGAAAACATGGTATACTTGGTAAAATCAAGCATACCTATTCGGGGAGGGGCAAAATGCCAACGCAAGCAATGATGGAGCCTATTTCGGCAAAGCTCAAGCTCAATGAGAAAGAAACATTCATAGCCACTTGCGAGTCGATAGGCACAACGCCTAGCAACGCCATCAGGATGTTCGTCTCTGCTTTCAACAGGCGCGGTGGATTTCCTTTCGATCCGTCCAACCCGTATGGTTTTTCTGACGAAACCCTTGCGGCTATGGCCGATGCGGAATCCGGCAACAACCTGTCCGGTCCTTTCGAAACCGTAGACGATATGTTCGCCGCGCTAGAGGAAGACTAGCCGATGCTCAAGCTGGAATACACTGCGAAGTTCAAGAAGGATTTCAAGCGAATTCGGAAACAGGGCCGCGATCTTGACAAGCTCAAGGAGGTCTTTCAGCTTCTTCTCGAGGGCAAGGCGCTTCCGGAAAGGATGCGCGACCACGCCCTGCTGGGTGCTTATGGGAACCATAGAGAATGTCATATCGAACCGGATTGGCTGTTGATCTACAGAATCGACAACGAGCGACTCGTGTTAACGGCGACTCGGACTGGAAGTCACAGCGAATTGTTCAACGAGTGATGAACGCAAAAACGCCGCCCTGGGGCGGCGTTCGTGTTTGCGGATGGAGCGGGTGACGGGATTCGAACCCGCGAATACCAGCTTGGGAAGCTGGGGCCTTACCACTTGGCAACACCCGCTTGTGTTGGTGCACGCCGGCTTGCGGCGGCGTGCCTGCCCCGCATCGCGTGCAGAACGCAAACGATTGTACCATAAGTGCGCCGCCGCTTGCGCGACTGCTGCCGCAGTCCGGGGATACCCGGAAACGCTGTGGCGTTTTGCGGAGATGAGGCGACTCTTGCGCACGAAATCGCTGCAAATTGAGAAGCCGGATGCTGCACGGAAATGCGAACAGACGGACGCGGCTGAGTCGCGGTAGAATGCAACGGGTGAAAATACCACGCGGGCTGGCGCAGCGGCGCGAACGAGCCCGGCAAGCGAGATATGCTCGCTGGCCGGGCCGACGACTCGCTCCGATCGGCAGCGCGAAATACAACGAAAGGTGCATGGCTGATGATTATTCTGGTGGTGATACTCGCGGTGGTCGCGGTGCTTGCGGCGGTGCTGCTGGTGGGGGCCTGCAGGCTCAAGCCCACGCAGGTGGAGTCGCCTCTGCCCCCTACCACGGAGTGCGGCGACGACGATTCGGTGGAACGCTTCCGCGAGATGCTGCGCATTCCCACGGTGTGGGACCTCCACAACCGCGATGCCGACCGCAGCGCGTTCGACGACTTCGTGCCCACGCTGCGCAGGCTCTACCCGCTGGTGTTCGACACGTGCGAGCTGGAGCTGGTGGACGACTACGGCATCTCGCTCCTGTGGAGGGGCAAGAACCGCGAGCTGGCACCCATCGTGCTCATGGCGCATCACGACGTGGTCGAGGCCAATCCCGAGGGCTGGACGCACGATCCGTTTGCGGCCGAAATCGACGACGGCCGCATCTACGCGCGCGGCGCTCTGGACACCAAGTGCATCTGGGCGGCTCTGCTGGAATCGGCCAGCAAGCTCATGGCCGAGGGGTTCGTGCCTCCGCGCGACATCTACCTCTTTTCCACCAACACCGAGGAAGACGGAGGCGACACCACGCCGCACATGTGCGAGCTGCTGGAGAGCCGCGGGCGAGTGCCCTACATGGTGCTCGACGAGGGCGGCGCCGTGATCGACAACGCCCCGCTGGGGGTGAAGGGGCAGTTTGCCGCAGTCGGCGTTTCGGAGAAGGGAATCTTCAACTGCGCGCTGGCCACGCATGCCGAGGGCGGGCACGCGTCTACCCCGTCGCTGGGCGATGCCACGGCAAAGCTGGTGTCGGGCCTCGAGGCGATTCAGAAGAACCCGCCCAAGGCCAAGCTCTCGGCTCCGGTGGAGGCCATGCTCAAAGAGCTGGCCGCGCGTGGGAGCTTCGGGCTGCGCCTGGTGTTCGGCAACATGTGGCTGTTTCGGCCCATCGTGCTCAAGATCATGAAGGGCGGTTCTGAGACCGCGGCCATGGTGCGCACGACCTACGCGCTCACGCAGCTCGAGGGCAGCAAGGCCCACAACGTGATTCCCAAGCAGGCAGCCGCCACGGTGAACGTGCGTGTCGACCCGGGCGAGACGGTCGCGCAAGCTCTCGAGCGCATCGAGGCGCAGTTCGACGATGCCACCGAGTACAGGCTGTTCGAGGTGAGCGAGCCGTCGCCCGTGTCGCCCTTCGACGGCGACCCGGCCTTCGACTACATCAGGCGCATCGTGAACTGCGCGTACCCCGAGGCGGGCATCGCGCCCTATGTGCAGTCGAGCTGCTCGGATGCGCGTCACTTCGCGCGCATCTGCCCGCGCACGTACAGGTTCGCGGGTTTCCTGTTCAAGGGCGACCAGCGCTCGCGCATCCACGGGCAAGACGAGAACATCGACGTAGACGCCTTCAAACACGGCGTTGGGTTTTACATGGAGTTCATCCGCAATATCGGAATGCTAGGAGAGTAGATATATGGGCAAGGCAAAGGGCGCGGCGACCGCGGGCGCGGGCGCTGCAGGCGCGGGGCGCGACGGCGGCAAGGGCGGCAACGGCGGCAAGTTCTTCTTCGGATGGTGGATCGTGATTGGCGGTCTGCTCATCATGGCCACGTGCTACACGATCTTCGTGAACTGCATCCCGCTGTTCCAGTCGCATATCGTCGAGGAACTGGGCATCACGGTGGGGCAGTTCAACACCGGCGTGTCGCTATGCACGGTGGTGGCTATGCTGGCATCGGTGGTGATCGGCAAGCTCACCGACAAATGCTCGGCTCGCGTGCTGGGCATCGTGACGGTGGCCACGAGCGCCGTGGCGCTGCTGGGGCTGTCCGCCATCACGGCGGTGTGGCAGTTCTACCTGCTGTGCGTGATCGCCGGCATGGTGGTGGTCGCCGGCACCAGACTGCTGGTGTCGGTGGTGATCGCCAACTGGTTCACGGCCAAGCGAGGGCTGGCGGTGTCGATCGCGCTGGCCGGCTCGGGCGTGGGCGGCATCGTGCTCTCGCCTGCAACGAGCGCGATCATCGAGGCCAGCGGATGGAGGCCGGCCTTCGTGATGCTTGCGGTGGTGAGCGTGGTCGTGGCGCTGCCGCTGGTGCTCATCGCGTTCAGCTCCCACCCGCAGGACAGAGGCCTGCTGCCCTATGGAGAGGGCGAGGGCGACGCGACGGGCGAGAGCGAGCAGGCCGCGCATGCTTCGGGCGACGACGTGACCGTGGCGCTGGGCTGGAAGCGTGTGCGCAAGAGCGCGGCGTTCTGGCTGCTGGTCGTGGGATTCGTGGCGATGGGCATTACCAACGGCTGCGTGATCACCAACTCCATCTCCAACATGACTTCGGTAACGGTGCAGGGCGTCGAGGTGGTGACCGGCGGGCACTCCACCATGTGGGCCGGCTCGGTGTGGTCGTTCTACCTGGCCGTGGTGATCGTGGCCAAGATCTCGCTCGGCGCCATCTACGACCGCTGGGGTCTGCGCGTGGGCACGATCCTGGGCGCCCTCACCTCGGTGTTCGCCGGCATCGCGCTGTGCTTTCCCACCACCGACTTCGGGCCGATCTTGGCTTGCCTGTTCTTCGGATTCGCGACCTGCATGGGCACGGTTGCGCCGCCTGTGATGGTGGTCAAGGAGTACGGCACGCAGGATCTGGGCACGATCACCGGCATCGTTACGGCGTTCGAGCTGTTCGGCGCGGCGCTGGGCAGCGTGGTGTCGGGCATCATGTTCGACAAGTTCCTCACGTTCATACCGGTGTGGATCATGGTGATCGCGGCGTCGGTGGTGATGGGCATCACGCTGCTGGCGTCGGTGCCGCTGTCGCGTGCGCTGGTGGCGCGCGTCGAGAAGAGCGTCGAGTAGGGCTGCGGGCTGCGGCGCGGTCGGCGGCGCGGTCGGCGGCGCGGCGCGGAGCGGCGACGGGCAGGCTATCCGGCAGATTGGATGCCGGCGGGGCCGTGCGCGTGGCATATGATAGTGAGCTATGGAACCGGGCGCGGCGGGCGGCGCGAATGCGGCGGGCGGCTCCCAAGTTTCTCAACACCTTTAGAACACGAACATCGATAGGAGGCAGCAGGTCATGGGACGCAAGATCAACATCTTCGACACCACGTTGCGCGACGGCGAGCAGTCGCCCGGCGCGTCCATGAATTCAGACGAAAAGCTTAGGATCACGAGCCAGCTGCTACGACTTAACATCGATGTGATCGAGGCGGGCTTCCCCATTTCCAGCCCCGGCGACTTCAAGTCGGTGCAGGCCATCGCCAAGCTGGTGGGCGACAAGGCCACGGTTTGCGGCCTTACCCGCGCCATCGAGAAAGACATCGACTGCGCGGCGGAGGCTCTCGAGGGCTGCCCGCGTCCGCGCATCCACACCGGCCTGGGCGTGTCGCCCAACCACCTGCGCGACAAGCTCCACATCACCGAGGAAGAGGCCATCGAGCGCGGCGTTGCCGCGGTGAAGTACGCGCGCAAGTACGTGGACGATGTCGAGTTCTACGCCGAGGACGCCGGGCGCTCGGAGTACGAGTTTCTGGCTCGCATCATCCAAGCGGTGATCAAGGCGGGCGCCACCGTGGTCAACATTCCCGACACCACCGGGTACTCGATGCCCGACGAGTTCGGCCGTCGCATCAAGTACCTCATGGAGCATGTGGACGGCATCGAGGACGCGTGCGTTTCGGTGCACTGCCACAACGATCTGGGAATGGCCACCGCGCTTGCCCTGCAGGGCGTGGCCAACGGTGCCACTCAGGTGGAGTGCACGATCAACGGCCTGGGCGAGCGTGCCGGCAACACCGCCATGGAAGAGGTGGTGATGGCCATCAAGATGCACGGCGACGAGCTGGACGCGCAGACCGACATCGTGACCACCGAGCTTACGCGCGCGAGCAGGCTGGTGTCGTCGATCACCGGCATCAACGTGCAGCCCAACAAGGCGATCGTGGGAGCCAACGCGTTCGCGCATTCGTCGGGTATTCACCAGGACGGCGTGATCAAGGAGCGCTCGACCTACGAGATCATCGACCCGGCCGACGTGGGAGCGGGCGGAAGCTCGATCATCCTTTCCGCCCGTTCGGGACGCGCCGCTCTGCACGAGAGGCTCAAGGCGCTGGGCTACGAGTACGAGGGCGAGGACCTCGACAGGATCTACGCCGAATTCCTCAACGTGGCCGACAAGAAGAAGGAAGTCTACGACGAGGACCTCGAGGCGCTGGTCGGCGAGCACAACCGCACCTGGCAGGCTCTCTACACGCTCAAGGCCGTGCAGATTTCGTGCGGTGCTCCGCTGATCGCCACCGCCACGATCACGCTGGTGAAGTCCGATGGCACCGAGACCACCGATGTGGCCTACGGCACCGGCCCGATCGACGCGGTGTACAAGGCCGTGAACAAGATCATCGGCGAGGAGAACGACCTCACCGAGTTCTCGGTGCAGGCAGTAACGCGCGGCATCGACGCGCTGGGCGAGGTCACGATTCGCATCAAGGACCCGGAGGGCAAGATCTTCTCGGGTCGCGGTGCCGATGGCGACATCATCGTGTCGTCGGCCAAGGCGTATCTCAACGCGCTCAACCACATGTTCAGCGTGCGCGAGGAGAAGGCCGGCAAGTAGCAGGTTGCCGCGATGCCGCGAGCGCGGCGGGCGCGGTGTGGCTCGCAGGTGCGGGCGCGCGGCGAGCGCGGCTTGCGGGCGCGGGTGAGTTGCGACTTGCGGGCATGTCTCGTGGGCGCGGGTGCGCGGCACCGCGAGAGCGGCGTGTGCGGTGTGGCTCGTGGGCGCGACGCGGCGAGTGCGTGGCACCCTGCGATGTCGTTGCTGACATGCGGAAGTACGCGAATCAACAATGGGTGTGTCGGCGGGCCCGAGAGCTTCAACTCCAGGACGGGCTGCGCAGGTTTTTGGTGATGGGCGGTAGCGGCGACTACCGCCCATTTTATTTGCCCTAGAAATCTTCAGATGCCCCTCAAATCTGCGTATTGTCAAAGTTCGCCGGCTTTCAAACCTGCGCATCGTCAGAATTCACGGCATTTTACACTTGCGCATTGTCAGATTTTGCCCGATAGGGGTGAAGTCCGGGGCGCGGTATTCGACGCGATCGCTGCTCAAGTTCCAGGAAAAGTATCGCAGACGGATTGGGGAATGCTACATCATCCATCCGCGCAATCTGGTTGTTAAGGAGGGCATTGTCTGCATCCCGCCGTACACGACGATCTGCCTGCGATGAACGGCGTCCTTTGCTGTCGGGGGTGTCCTCTCATTAGGGCATCTCGTGGACAGCAATTGCGGTTTCGCCTGCGTCTGTGGCTGTTGGTTGGACAACGATTGCGGTTTCGCCTGTGCTCGCGGCCGCTGGGTGGACAGCGATTGCGGTTTCGCCTCAGCTGGTG
>CAVFRF010000050.1:0-24157 GCA_963624975.1 Bacteroidaceae bacterium | reverse complement strand
AGCATCACCTTGCCAAGGTGAGGGTCGCGGGTTCGAATCCCGTTGTCCGCTCCATAGACTTCTCGATCGACCGGTAGCAAGCCGGTCGATTTTTTTATGCGCAAAACTGGCGTGGGCTCAAGCTGATCCGTGATTTATGCAAAATGTCATAATTCAAAGAATATGTGTCGCGTCATGTGGTTGTATCATGCTAGTATGCATGGAGGGTTTGTGAACTCGAGTTTGAAAACAGAATGTGCATTGCGGAGAGCCCTTGCTTTTTGGCTGCAGAGCCGAATGCGTCGAGGGAGTCGAGCTCCTTGGGAGTTCAGTCAGGGAACTAGGTGAGAATCCTAGACGGTACCCGCCGCTGTATACGTCGAGGCTGCTGCCATATCGAAGTCATTGGGTCGAGCACGATCCGAGAAGGCTATGGGCAGGCAGCCGCACCGGGCAAATGCCGGGAGAAGCGAAGTCAGAAGACCTACCGCAATGCAAGTGCGTGCTCGATATGGGGCGGGACAACCCCGATGATGCGCGCAAGCCGAGCCTGGGACGGGCATGTCCCGAGGCTCGTGTACACGTGTGGCGAAAACGGGCCGCAGCATCTTGATGGGTGCTGCGGCCCGTTTGCGTTTCGGGCATTTTGCAGGATGTCCGGCTGTGTCTGGTCAAGTAGAGGGAAACGAGAAGAAAGGAAGGCTGATGGACGCAACGAGAACCACGTTGCCGCAGAAAATCCTGCTGAGTCTGCTGGCATTCGTATTCGTCTTTGGCTTATCGCCCGTGGGCAACACGCAGTATGCCTACGCCGATGCAAGTGGGGGGGGTGAAAGCAAGGGCACCTTCTATCTGTCGATCAGCGACGACGACAAATACGTCGAGAGCGACGGCGAGATTTCCGGCACGACCATGGCGTATGTGCCGTTGAGCATCGACGAGATCGCCAAGATTGACCTGGACGATTACGGCCTGGGCGCCTTCAAATACGATCCCGATGGCGGCACCAACTACCGGGTCACGCTGCTGATGGCGTTCGTCTATGCGCTGGACACGTATTACTCGGGCACAGCGAGCGAGCTCGTGGTTACAGGCTCCTCCGGCTCGATGTTCATGCAGGATGGCTTCTGGGGTCATGATTGCAACCTGACCTACTATGTGAACGGTGCCTATCCTCTGGAATATGCGGGATGGGGCGCCACTGCAGACCACATCGTGATCGACGACGGCGACTACGCCGATGTGTCGATGTACTCCGATTGGAACTTCTATACCGATTCGCAGGCGGGCTACCACTACTTCCTCGATGGGACTGGAGCCATCACCCACTCCTATACCACGACCGCAGGCTCGCCTCTTTCCGTGAGCCTTGGCCGTTGCTGGGGCGACATGATGATGGGAGGCGATAGCATAATCGCCAAGGAGGCCGACTACACCGTTTCCTATGCCAGCGAATATGGTGCAGGCGATGCCAAGACCGTGACCACGGATTCCGAAGGCGCAGCTCAAATCACGTTCGACAAAGGCGGCACCTACGTTTTGTGGGTAGACGGTGGCCTTGGCAGTGAGAACCCCGATAGCATCGTCAGCTCGCCCGGCTATGCCATCGTAACCGTAAACGAGGCTGCAAAGGTTGCCACCACCGAGCTTGCCTCTGGCGTCGTGGGCCAGGAATACTCCGCAAAGCTTGAAATGACCGGCATGCCGGCTCCTACGGCCGAAGTCACGGGCCTGCCCGAGGGGCTTACCTTCGACAGCGCCACCAACACGATTTCGGGTACTCCTACCGCAGCTGGCAAGTCCACCGTGACCGTAACCGCTACCAACTCGCTTGGCACCAATACCGCCGAGCTTTCGCTTTCGGTCAACGAGGCTCCCCATATCGTGACCACCACTTTGCCCGATGCCACGACGGGCAGCGAATACTCTGCAGCCTTGTCTGCAACCGTGGACGCTGCAAGCTCTACCGACGATTTGAGCTGGTGGGTGAGTGGCGACGGTCTGCCCGCCGGTCTAACCATGTCCGAGGCGGGCGTGATTTCCGGCACCCCCACCCAAGCGGGCACATACACGTTCTCGGTGATCGCCGCTGACAAGTTCGGCGCTTCTGCCGCCCAGGAGCTTACCCTCAACGTGAAGGGCGCCGCCGGCATCATCACCACAGAGCTTGCCTCCGGCGTCGTGGGGCAGGAATACTCCGCAAAGCTCGACATAGCCGGCACGCCGGCCCCCACCGTTACGGTTGAGGGTCTGCCCGCGGGACTTGCCTTCGACAGCTCCACCAACACGATTTCGGGTACTCCCACTGCCGCGGGTAAGTCCACCGTGAAAGTCACCGCTACCGGCGTGGGTACCGACACCGCCGAGCTTGCGCTCGTGATCAACGAGGCTGCTCAGATCAAGACCGCCGAATCGGCCAACGCCTCTGTCGACACCGCATACTCTCAGGCCATCGAGGTTTCCGGCACTCCCGCTCCCAGCGTGAAGGTCGTGGGCCTGCCCGAGGGTCTGTCCTTCAACGCAAGCACCATGAAGATCGAAGGCGCTGCCGTTGCCGGCACTGGCGGAACCTACCAGATCGCAATCACCGCCTCCAACGGCGTGGGCGAAGACGCGACTGCGACTCTCGCTCTTGCCGTGCGCGAGAAGGCTTCGATCGTGACCGAGTCGCTGGACAAGGCCTACGTCGGCCAGGAGTACAGCGCAACGATCGAGACTTCAGGCTATCCGAAGCCGAACTTCTTCCTGTTTTCTGGCAGCACCCTGCCGGCAGGACTGTCGATGAACACAGATGGCGTGATTTCGGGCATTCCCACCGAGACCGGCACGTTCAAGATCTCGGTGCTGGCATCCAACTCCGTGGGCGCCAGCTCGATGAAGACCTTCGAGCTGACCGTGGGCGAGAAGGCTCCGCTGAAATCGCTCATCATGCACACCAACTTTTCGCCTAGCACGACCACCACGCTCATCATGAACAAGGGGAATTCGTACAAGGCTTCGACCATCTTTGACCCGAGCATCTTCGAATACACCACGGCATCTGTGCTCGACAGCACTACCCAGATGAGGTTCCGCGCTGCTGCTGGCGCCGATGGCGCGTCCGTCGTCCTGCATTACGGCAAGGACATGTCGCTCACCAAGGACATCACCTGGACCAGCGGATCTTCCAAATTCGCCAACGACTGCCCAGCTGGCGGTGGCCTGAACACCATCGAGCTGGTCGCGACTCCCGCGAAAGGCTCCGATCTGGATCCCGCTACGTACACCATCCACATTCCGGTGACCCCGACGCTGACTGCCCTGAGCGCTACCTCCGATGCTGGCAACGTCTATTTCGACAAGAAGTTTGCCGCCGGCACCAACGAGTACACGCTCACAGTTCCCAGCTCGGCTACCAAGGTGAACTTTGCCACCACCGCAACGACCACCGACTATGCCGGAAACGATTACGTGGTGACCTACAACGGCTCCAGCTCTTCGAGCGTCAAGGTCGCAGGCATCGACAAGGTCGAGGTCGCGGTTACCGCCGGCACTGGCGACAATGCGGTGACCAACACCTACACCGTTAACCTGAAGAAGGTGGCTAGCTACGCCGTGTCGTTCGACACGACTCCTGACGACGCGATCGTCTGTGTGACCGACTCCGACGGTGCGGCTATCCAGCCCAACGCCAAGGGCGAATACGTCGGAATGTTCGGCGACATCGCCTGCACCTACACGGTGACCAAGACCGGCTACGTGGCTGCAACCGGCAGCGTGCCTGCCGAGAACACCACCATCAAGGTGGAGCTTAAGGAAGCGGGCGAGCAGCCCGCTGCGGTGGACTCCGACTGGTGGAACTTCCGCAACAGCGCCAACAACATGGGCATCACGAACGTTGCCACGCCCATCGACACGACCGATACCTCGCTCAACTGGGCGAAGAAGATTGGCACGGGCTGGACGGCGGCTCCCAGCCAGCCGCTTATCGTGGATGATACCCTCGTTACCTGCGTGAACAAGAACATCTACAAGCTCGACCTGCACACCGGCGAGACCATCGCAAGCGGCACCATGACCGCTGCCACGAATTGGGGATACACCCCCATGACCTATGCCAACGGCATGATCTTCGTGCCCATCAGCAAGGGCGTGCAAGCATTTGACGCAACCACATTGAAATCTCTGTGGGTATATCAGGACGATCTGGGCGGACAGTCGCTGTCGCCCATCGTATACTCCGACGGCTACATCTACACGGGCTTCTGGAATAGCGAAACCAAAGATGCACATTACGTGTGCCTGAGCGTTACCGACGAGGATCCCACCCAGACCACCGAGACCAAGGTCGCCACTTGGAAGCACACTCAGGCTGGCGGCTTCTACTGGGCCGGCGGCGTGGCGATTGGCGACAAGATCATCGTGGGAACCGACGATGGCGCCAGCGGCATGGACGGAGCAAGCCACCTGCTGGTGTTCGACAAGACCACAGGTGCCGTGGAGCAGAGCCTGGATATCACGGGCGATCAGCGCTCCAGCATCGCCTACGACGAGGCAAACGGCCAGATCTGGTTTACCACCAAGTGCGGCTACCTCTACAGGGCCAACGTGAACGCGGCCACCGGCAAGGTTTCCAACCTCAAGGGCGTGAGCTTCGGCGCACAGTCCACATCTACCCCTGTCGTGTACAAGGGCAAGGTCTACATCGGCACCGGCTCGGGCATCTCTACCTCGGGTTCTTCGGGCAACATCGGCGTGTTCGATGCCAAGACCATGAATCTGCTCTACTTCAAGACGCTCAACGGCTATCCGCAAAGCTCGCTGCTGCTGTCTACCGCATACGAGGAGAGCACCGGCTACATCTACCTGTACTCCACCTACAACGCACAGCCCGGCGGCATCACCATGCTCAAGCTCAAGGCCGATGCCACCACTGCCGACGAGGTCGAGAAGGTAGAGATCTACGATGCCGCTGGCTACAAGCAGTACTGTATCAGCAGCATAATCTGCGGCACCGACGGCACCCTCTACTACAAGAACGACTCGGGCAACATCCTCGCCGTGGGCAAGACCTACACGGCACCGGTCGTTACGTCCACGACGCTGGACAACGCCGTTTCCGGCTCCGAGTACAAGACCAAGCTCGAGGCCACCGCGTATCCCGAGGACGTTACCTGGAAGCTGGCCGAGGGTTCCACCCTGCCCGAGGGTCTGGAGCTGGCTGCCGACGGCACCATCTCCGGTACTGTTGCGACTGCCGATACCTACAAGTTCAGCGTGGTGGCCACCAATCTGGGCGGCAGCAGCGAGGCCACCGAAGTGACCCTCACCGTGGACGCGCCCTTCTCCATCGCCACCGAGGAGCTGCCCAAGGCGTACAAGGGCTACGACTACAGCTATCAGCTCACTGCTGCTGGCAACGGTGCCGATTCGGTGACCTGGTCCAAGACCGCAGGCAGCAGCTGGGTCTCGGTTTCCAAGGACGGTGTGATTTCCGGTACGCCCAGCTACACTTCCAACAACTACTATGTGACCGTCAATGCCACCAACGCCAATGGCGTGAGCGTGACCAAGAGGCTGTCGCTGCCCTCCATCAACAAGTACAAGAGCGTGAGCGGCACGGCATATGTGTCGGTCTCAAAGGACGGCAAGTTCATCGCTTCCGACGGCACCATCGCCGGCACCAACATGGACTATGTGGAAGTGAACCTGGCCGAGGTTTCCAAGATCGACCTGGACAGCTACAACCTGGGCGACTACAAGTACGATGCCGATGGCGATGGCACCTACGAGGTAACCGAGCTGCAGCTCATGCTCTACGTGCTGGACAACTACTACTCCGGCAAGGCAGCCGATGGATTTGCCGTCGATGCACAGTGGTCGTCTCCCGGCGCTATGTGGATCACCAAGTTCTGGGGCATGACCAGCCCGTATCTCACCTACTCCGTGAATGGCGCGACTCCGCTCGACGAAGCCAACAAGATGCTCACCGCCGACAGGGTGGTGCTGGCCAAGTCCAACGACTACAGCATAAACCTCTATGCCGACAGCAGCTTCTATGGCGACTCCAATGCCGTGGACCACTTCTTCGTGAATGCCGACAGCAACATCGTCCACAGCGCAGATGCCTACACCGGCGAGGCAACGAGCTTCTCGCTGCAGCAGGTTAAGTACAGCATGGGCGAGACCGGAGCAACCACCGTGGCCAAGTCGGCTGCTGCCAACTACACGGTTAGCTATGGCACCACCTATGGCACCGCTACCGGCACCGCCACCACCGACGACAAGGGCAACGCTTCCATCACGTTCCCCAGTGCCGGCACCTGGTACGTGTGGGCCGATGGCGCCTACGGCAAGGAACATCCCACCACGATCGTTTCCAGCCCCGCGAGCGTGACCGTTACGGTGGCCGACAAGGTCGCTCCTGCGATTACCACCACCGATCTGGGCAACATTCGCATTGGCGAGACCCCGACCGTTTCGCTGACCGCCACCGGCACCCCTGCTGAGTTCAAGTGGACTCTGGCCGAGGGTTCCACCCTGCCCGAGGGCCTGACCCTCAACGAGGACGGCACGTTCTCCGGACAGCCCACCCGTGAGGGCACCTACAAGTTCACGGTCTCCTGCTCCAATGGCGTGGGAACCGCTGCCACCAAGGAAGTCTCGGTGAAGGTGGTGCCCAAGTACGAGGCTGCTACCGGCACCGTGTACATGTCCATCAGCTACAATGGCCTGTTCGTGCCTGCCGATGGCCAGACGGCCACGGCCGACGGCTACATGGACAGCGTGGCGATCGATCTGGCCGACGTTCGCGCCACCATCGATCTGGACACCATCAAGACCGCCAGCAACGACCTGTCGAAGTTCAAGTACGATGCCGATGGCGATGGCAGCTACGACGTGACCTACCTGATGGTCATGCTGTATGCCGCACAGAATTATTCCGCTGCCGGCGTAGCCGACTTCAACTTCTCCGGTTATGCGCACAGCGCCTTTATCAAGGGCGGCTTCTTCGGTCTGGACAGCAACACACAGTATTACCAGAACTACGCAGCTGCGCTCGATGCCAGCCTCGGCCCGAACATGGGCGCAACCGCAGATGCCATCGTGGTTGAAGACGGCGACGTCTTGGATGTTGCTGGCTGGTCCGACATGATGGCGGCCTACGTTGGCTATTCGCCGTTCGATTGGTTCGTGGGCGAGAGCACCACGGTTGAGACCGTTGGACCGAATGCCATCGTTACCAGCTACGAGGCAACTGCCGGCGAGCCTGTAACGGTGAAGATGGCTCACGCGGTTAGCAACATGTGGACGATGGAGACCTCCTATGCGCTCTCCTCGGGCGTGAAGCTGCACACCGGCACTTCGTACAACATCGACAGCGCCTTTACGAGCGACATCGTTACCGACGAGGACGGCGCAGCTCAGATCACCTTCGACCTGCCCGGCACCTACTACGTGTGGGCCGATGGCTACGAGTCCGAGGAGTATGGAGATACGTACACCAGCTCTTCGGCCGCTATAGCCAAGGTCGTCGTCCATGGCGCCCCGGTCGCCAAGACCACCGCGCTGCCCGATGGCGTGGCCGAGCAGGAATACAGCGCCCAGATCGAGGCCTACACCGTCGACGAGGTTACCTGGATGGTGAAGGATGCCAGCACGCTGCCCGAGGGCCTGACCCTGGCAGACGATGGCACCATCAGCGGCACGCCTGCCAAGATGGGCGACTACACCATCGACGTGGTCGCAACCAACGAATACGGCGTAAGCTCGCCTGCTACGGTGACCCTGCACATCGACGGCTTCGCGCCCCAGATCGTGACCGAGGCTCTGGACAACGGCACCTATGGCAAGGAGTACTCGGCAACCATCGAGACTACCGCCCAGCCTGCTGCCAGCGTCTATCTGAGCGGCAAGCTGCCCGAGGGCCTCTCCGCTTCCAACGGCGTGATTTCCGGCGTGCCCGCCCAGACCGGCACCTTCGAGATCAAGGCCGTGGCCAGCAACGATTACGGCACGACCGATGTTCAGACCTTTACCCTGACCATCGATGCCGACAAGGCCAAGCTCGCCGAGTCGATCGACGGTGCTTCCAAGGACCTCGAGGCTACCAAGGTCTCTGCCGATGGCAAGGATCTGCCCAAGTCCGAGACCTACGTAACGTCCGAGGAGGCGGCAGCGCTGCAGACCGCGATCGAAGCCGCACAGGCTGTTCGCGATAGCGCCGATGCTTCCCAGGCCGACGTGGATGCTGCTGCGAAGGCCATCGCCGACGCGCAGGCAACGTTCGATGCTGCCAAGAAGACAGTCTCGGCGGTAACGGATTGGACCCGTCTCTCCGGCCAGAGCCGCTACGAGACCATGGCTGCCATCAGCCAGGCCGGCTATGCCGACGGCTCTGCATCCAAGATCATCCTCACCACCGCCTCCGGCTATGCGGACGCGCTCTCTGCCTCCAGCCTGTCCGGACTGTGGAACGCTCCGATCATCCTCACTGCAACCGATAGCCTTAGCGCCGAGGCTGCTGCCGAGATCGCACGCGTTTCCGATGGCAATGCAACCGTCTACATCATTGGCGGCGAGGGTGCGGTTTCTGCCTCTGCCGAGGAGGCAGCAGCGGCGATCGACGGCATCTCCGGCACGCAGAGGATTTCCGGCGCCAACCGTGTGGATACCGGCCTGAAGATCTACGAGGCCGGCGGAGACGGCTGGGGCAACACCGCGGTGATCTCGAACGCCTGGAGCTTCGCCGACGCCCTGTCCATCAGCTCCTGGGCATCTGCTGCCGGCGCGCCGATCTTTGGCGCCACCGACGGCGTGCTCTCGGCTGACGAGGTCGAGGCTATCAAGGCAGGCGGATTCACCAGCATCGTGGTGGTCGGCGGCGACAACGCCGTTAACCTCGACGCCGTGAAGGCCCAGCTGCCCGAAGGCATCGGCTACGTGCGCCTGGCTGGCGACAGCAGACTTGCAACTTCAGCTGCTATTGCCAACTGGACCACCGGCAACGCCGAGATTTCCGGCGACATCGCCTTCCAGCCCTCCGTGGTCTTGAGCTACGACAACGTGGCTGTGGCTACCGCCTGGAATTACCCGGATGCCCTGGCTGCGATCGACCTGGTTGGTCCCAACAAGTCCGTGCTGCTGCTGGTCGACGAAAGCGACGCATCCAAGGCCAACATCGAAGCCACCATTGGCGCTAACGCATCCAATATCAAGGCTGGCTACGTGCTTGGCGGATCCGCGGCGGTTTCCGACACCGTGAAGGCATGGTGCGAGGAGGCAACCAAGTAGGCTTCGCAAATCGCACGACGGATTGATTTGCCCGTAGTGGGCGCGGCTCCATGTGTTTGGGAGCCGCGCCCTTCGGGCGTTCGAAGCCAAGCGCGAAAACGATTGCGCTTGGCGATAGTTGCAATGTGTGGGTGATGAATTCTGGATAGCAGGGGTAACAGGAAACGCATTATTGCCAATACGGCCATTGCCGCCGTGATGGTGCTTGCAGTTGTGCTGTTTATGCTCATCTGCGGGCGAGCCATACCCCAAAACCCCATCGCATCGCCCGGAACGTCTTTCACGGCCCCCACGATGTTCGTGGCTCCAGATGGCGACGACGGCGACTCCGAGGACAGCAACGACCAGTCCGACGAGCAGGACCAGACCGACCAGCAGAAGAATCGCGACGACAACTCGCGCAACACCAAGGACCAGGCTGCTGCCGGGCAGTCCGGCTCGCAATCGCAGCAGGGTTCTAACTCTACAAACGGAGAAGGCGGAGGTAGCGGCAATAATCGAGAAGATCGCCGCAATCTGGGCTTTCTCACCAACTTGGCGGAATTTGCCTCCATCAGCACGTCTACGAAAGCGCCCGATGCCATCTCGTTTACCAGAGAGGGCAAGAGCGGCTTCGACCAGAATGCAAACGTGCTGTGGTTCTACGCGCTGCCCAACGAGGCCGCCAACGGCTACTCGGTGGCAGTCGAATATTCCAGCCCGTCTACCAGCGGGCAAGTGCTGGCGGCCAATGCCGGCGGAGACGGAATGTACTCGATACCGGTGCCCGGCAAGGGGCAGACCGCAACCGTGGAGCTAACCCTGGTCACTCCGAACGGATACCGCACCGACCACACGGCGACCTTCGAGGTGACCTTCTCGGGTCGCCTTGCGCCCGAGCTGAACGTGCGCGGAATCTCAGAGGGCCAGCATTACGTGCAGTCGAGCGTAGACATCTACGTGAGCGCCACGAACCCCAACCCCGATGCCTACGTTTCGTCCACCATATACTCCGACAACATCACGGTGACCCTGGACGGGCAGACCGTCGACACCTACTCGCCTCAGCCGGAGTTTGGCTACAGCCTCTACCTCATGAACTACGTGGAAGGCGACACCACTAAGCACACCGTGACCGTGACGGCGTACGACCCCGTGGACAAGACGGTTGCGACCACGTACAGCTACACGATCTACTACGACCATCAGGCCACGGGCACCTACATCGGCGATGCCACGCTGATGGTGGATGCCACCACCGTGGGGCTGGGCATGCCGATTTCGATCACCGTGCCGCTGCACGAGGGCTACCCCTTTGCCTACGACATGTCCAAGGCTCTGGCCGAACAGGGCATCGACGTCGTGGCATCCGGACCCTCCGACTACGGCGACCCGGAGGCTTCTGGGTGGAGCGGCTACTACCTCTCGCGCATCAACAGCAACTCCGTGGGCGGAGGCTCGCTGCCGTCCCTGCTGCGCAGCAAGCTGGAAGACGACGGCATCACCATCACCGACAACAGCTACTCCAACAGCCTGGGCGAGGGCGACTTTACCATGCCCTCCGGATGGCTGTTCAGGGTTGCCAGCGGCGGCAGCGTGAGCTATCCGGGCAAGACGCTGGGCAGCTACAACGTGCAGGTGGGCGACGTGGTAACGCTGGTGTTCGAGGTGGCCGGCGGCAAGGAGACCGGGGCGGCAGGCTCGTACAACCCCGGCATAATGTCCACCTATTGCTGGACCTGGGCCGACGGCAGCACATATGGTCCCGATCATGACATCTCGGTGTACAGCGAAATCGTGCCTCCCACATGCGGCACTTCCGGGCTTGGCCGCTACGAGTGCAGCGCCGAGCACAGCCTGGATGCAAGCAACCCGGGCCTCTACTACATCAGCTACGACGAATACGGCAACATCACAGCCGACACCACGACCGTAACCAAGTACGGCGCATTCGGAAGCGCGCCGGGACTCGACGACGGAGGCTACTTCACCATTGCCGCGACCGGACGGCACGACTGGCAGGTCGACTATGCGAACACATACGAAAACGAAGACGGCACCTGGACGGTGGCCTACTACTGCTCGGAATGCGGAGCAACGATGAGCCAGGTGGAAGATTACAGACCGTAGCAATCGGGAGGAAGGCAAGGCGGTACACCCATGAGAGAATCTGTGCAAAGAGCGCTCAGCGAAGTCGAGAAGGTGATTCTGGGCAAGAACGACGTGATCGAGAAGGTGTTCATGGCCATCTTGGCGCAGGGCCACGTGCTGCTGGAAGACGTGCCAGGCACGGGCAAGACCACCATGGCGCTCTCGTTTGCGAAGTCGCTGGGGCTGGACTACAAGCGCATCCAGTTCACTTCGGACACCATGCCGTCCGACATCATCGGGTTCTCGATGCCCGACCAGCGCACGGGCGAGCTGAACTACGTGCCCGGCGCGATTATCACCAACCTGCTGCTTGCCGACGAGATCAACCGCACTTCGGCCAAGACGCAGTCGGCGCTGCTGGAGGCGATGGAGGAGGGGCACGTGACGGTCGACGGCACCACGCATAGGCTGCCCGAGCCCTTCGTCGTGCTGGCGACCGAGAACCCCACGGGCTCTGCCGGCACGCAGATGCTGCCCAACTCGCAGCTGGACCGCTTCCTCATCAAGCTCTCGATGGGGTATCCGGAACTCGAGCACCAGGTCAACATCCTCATGGACCGCCATGTGCAAAACCCGCTGGACAAGGTGCAGCCCACGCTGGACAAGCAGCAGCTGGCGCAGATGATCGAAGAGGCCATGAGCCTGAACGTGTCGGTCGAGATGTACACCTACATCTCGCAGCTGGTGATCGCCACGCGCGAGAACGAGAACGTCGAGCTTGGCGTAAGTCCCCGCGGCGCGTTGGCGCTGGCAAGGATGTCGAAGGCATGCGCATATGTGCGCGGCCTGGACCACGTGGAACCCGAGAACGTGCTGGAGGTGTTCCATGGCGTGTGCGAGCACAGGCTGATGCTCAATGCCAAGGCGCGCCTCAACGAGGTGGATGCCACGGCTGTGCTGGACGACATCGCGAAGAACGTGCCCATTCCGCAGCGCGTTCCAAGCGACCCCCAGAGGGGATAGGGTGGCACGGTGCAGATGAGGAGGATTCTCTCGCTCATAGCCTGGATCGCGGTGGTCGCTTGCACGGTCATCGCGTTTATCGTGACCGGAAGCTCGCTGGCTCTGGTGGCAGGGCTGGTGTGCCTCGTCGTGCCTCTGGCGGGCTGGGCGCTGGTCGTGCCGTGCGCACGCAAGGTGCGGGTGGCGCTCGAGGGCGGCGCGTCGGGTTCCAAGGAGAAGGGAAGCGACATCGTGCTGAGGGTGCGCAACGGCTCGCGCATGCCGCTTCTGAGAGTCGCGTGCCGCATGCAGACGAGCAATCTGCTCACCTCGCAGGTGCGGGCGCTCGAACCCAGCGTCTCGGTAGCTCCGAAGTCTACGGCCAGGCTGACCCTGCACATCGCCAGCGACGTGTGCGGACGAGTCGAATGCCGCATCGACCGCGTGCAGGTGTTCGAGCCTCTGGGTCTGCTCTCGCGCACGATGGAGTGCGACGCAACGCGCCGCGCGAGCATCGTTCCCGATCTGCACGAGGCCTACATGCGCGAGCTTATGGCCGCGTCGCCTCTTTCCGACACCACCACCTACTCGCCCTACCGCAAGGGCCAGGATGCCTCCGAGGTGTTCGGCATCCGCGGATACGAGAAGGGCGACGAGCTGCGGCGCATCCACTGGAAGCTCTCCGCCAAGTCGGGGGAGTACATGGTGAAGGAGCCTTCGCTGCCCCTGGACAACTCGATCCTGGTGTTCTGGGACAAAGGCCTGTACGGCCTCGAGAACGACCCGCTGCGCGCCGACGCGATGGCCGAGGTTGTGCTGGCGATCTGCACCTGCCTTGCGCAGGAGGGCATCGTGTTCAACGTGGCGTTCAACCATGTGGAAACGGGGCACTGCATGCGTGAGCACATCGAGAGCGAAGAAGACCTCTACGAGCTGGTGGGCCACCTCATGTCCAGCCCGCTGGCTCAAACCGGAACCTCTGGCGTGGAGGCCTACTGCAACACGTTCGGCCAGCTCAACTGCTCGCGCCTTATCTACGTTTGCTGCGGCATGCCGCCGGAACTGGACGAGATCAGCCGCGCGCGCAACGTCGTCGCGCTCGTGTGCGACGGCAGCGACGACGTGCGCGTGGAGCCGCAGATGTCGCAGGTGCACTTTGCACCCGGCGGTGCCGAGACCGCCTTGGCCACGATGAGCGTGATATAGATGAGACTGCGCAAGATCGACATACAGAGCCTGCGACAGCGCAGAGCGCAGAAGCCCGTGGATATCAACGCCGATATCGAGGGGGCGGCGCTGCTCGTGCAGCCCGTGCAGGCAGAAGCCGGCGTGCAGCCTGGCGCGACGGACGTGCGTCGCAAGGCGGTATGCGCGGCAATCGCGGCGCTGCTGTTCCTGGGCGTGTCCTACGTGCTGGCGGCCATCTGCAGGATGGACCAGCAGGTGCCCGCGATGATCGTCGCATGGGCGAGCGCTGCTGCGATCATCGCCGCCACATGCTGGGCTTGCGGCAAAGGCAAGGCTGAGACGAAGCTCGGCTACATGGTGCTCGGCATTCTGGTGGCAATGCTGGCAGTGTGGCCGCTGTCGTCCGGAGGCTGCACGCAGGCTCTCAATGGCCTGCTCTACACCTTGGGCGCCCAGACCGGCAACTACCAGCTGCAGTATTCCGCCGGGTCTGAGCTGGGACTCGTATGGTTTACCTGCGCGATTGCCGTAGGACTCTCGTATCTGTGCGCCCAGCTGGCGCTGCACGGCGGACGCATCGCCTGCGCGGCCATCGCAGTGGTGGCCGCTGTCCTGATGATCCTGGGCTATGTCCCGGCTAGCGGGTGGGCCATAGTGCTGGCGGCCGGCATCGTGGGCGCCATGTGCTCGGGCACGCTGACGCGCACGGACCTGCAAAGCGGGCGGGCGCTGTTCGCGGGCACTGGGTTTGCCGTGGCGGCTGGAGCCGTGCTCGCGACTATCGTGCTGCTGGTTGCCGGCACGGGCACGCTTGATACCTCGGCCCCTCGACAGGCGCTGCGGCAACTTGCCTATGCCATCCAATATGGTGGAGCCAGCTTCGCGATGCCCATGGGACAGCTCGAAGGCCTGGGCGCGCTCAGCTTCTCCGACAGACCGGCGCTGGAGGTCAAGGTAAACTCCGACACCAGCGAATATCTGCGCGGGTTCGTGGGAGAAAGCTACGATGGCAAGCAATGGCAAGCGCTCTCCGGCGACGCGATGACGCAGAACGAGGGCCTGTTCTACTGGCTCTCGGAAGACGGATTCTCCACGATCTCGCAGCTCAGCGCCGCGGCCGATGCCTCCGCGTTCTCGGAGACCGATCAGCAGGGCATGGGCATCACCTACCAGGGGGCGCGCGGCGGCTATGCCTACCTGCCCTACTCGTATGCGTCGGGTGCAGACACGACCACGTCTACGAGCATGGCAACCGCAACTGCCGGCTCGGCGGAATCGTCGCAGATCGTGGCCGACTCCACGTTGCTGCGCAAATCCTACAGGCTGCAGGAGGTGCTCACCGGGCAGGAGAGCAGCGCTACGGGAGACCTGCAAACCTATCTCGACGACGAGAGCGCCTACCGCAGATTCGTCTACGAAAACTACCTCGACGTTCCCGACGAGACCATGGGCACCTTCGAGTCGCTGTTCGGAGAAGCCTCCACGCTCTCTACCGAGGAGGCCAAGCTGCAGGTGATGGCCGACCTCGACGCCTGCGCGAGCTACGACGAGGGCGGGCAGCAGGGCAGCAGCCAGCAGGATTTCGTGACGTACTTCCTCACCACCAGCCATGCGGGCTACAGCGTGCACTATGCTACCGCCGCTACGCTGATGCTGCGCTACTACGGCGTGCCGGCGCGCTACGTGGAGGGCTATGTGCTGGACACCCAGGCCCAGAAGGCCGACTACGCCGATGCCGAGGCGCGAGGCCAGAGCGTGCCGGAGGATGGCACGTACGAGCTGACCGAGGGCGATGCCCATGCTTGGGCGGAGTACTACCTAGACGGCGTGGGCTGGGTGCCCTTCGACCCGACGCCCGGCTACAGGGACAACGAGTTCTACGAGGCCACCGACCAGACCTCGGTGCAATACGAGGGTTCCCTGTGGTCTAACGGCAGCACCCAGGGCACGGCTTCGTGGGCGCCCGAGACCCAGAGCGCGCAAGACCAGAACGCATACGAGGAGCAGATGAGCTTTGCGTTCATGATGATCCTCTGGTCGCTCCTGGGATTTGCGATCGTGCTCTTGATGGCGCTGGGCGCGCGCACCTACATCATTCGCAAACGCCTTGCGGCCTACTTGGACGAGCTGCAGACACGCGCTCTGGACAAGGCCGTGCCGCGAGGCTTCTCGTATGGCCTGCTACTTGGCGAGAAGTGCCTTGGCATTCAGCTGGAAAACGAGCCCTATCGCCAGCAGGCCCAGGCTGTCGAGAACGCGGGCCTATGCGGTGCCCAGACGTTCGAGCGTGCCGCCGATGCCAACTCGCGCGCGCTGTTCGGAGGCATCGGAGAGCTAACCGAGGACGACAGGCAGGCGATGCTGGGCTTCGTGGACGAGGTAAAGGGCAACGTCGATAGCAGATGCAACTTTGCGAAGAAGCTGGTCCAGAGGTACATCAGGGGACTGTGGTAGGCAATTGGCAAGCGAGCGGGCTTTGGGCAGGTCTGCTGCGCAGACGCTTGTGGGAACGGAGTTGGAAATGGCAAAGGCAATGGCGAAGGCGAGAACGACAAGACACATCGGGCCGGCAGCTGCATTCGCGTTGGCGGTGCTGCTGGCGCTGGGGCTTACGCTGGGCGTGGCCGGCGCTATAGCGCAGGCGAACTCCGGCAAGGTCGCATCCAGCCGCACCGCGGTGTCGGACATGTCGCTCGCAGACGAGACATCCGCGGCAGCCTCCGAAGGCGCTGGCGGCTCGTTCTTGCTGGCAGTGGTGTCCGATGACGGCTCTTACCTGGTGGAGCCTTCGGAGGTGCAATACACTTCCGGGCAGACCGCGCGGGCGGCGCTCGAGGCCACTAGCTACCAGTTCGTGTTCTCAAGCTCGGGCTTTCTGCAATCGGTAAAGGGGCATGCGCCGCAAAACGCCACGTATCTGTACTGCTATACCGACTATGCCTCGCGCACCTCGAACCTGTTCGACGACATCGATGCCTCGACGCTCACGTCGGTCTACATCAGCGCATACTCCAGCGGTGCAGGCGAGGGGCACGTGGCGGCGCTCGACGCAATGTCCACCTACAACGAGCACGCAGGCGGCCTGCACAACTACGATGCTGCGGTGCAGGCCTACAACGCGATTGCCACGGGCTTGCCCACGGCGACTTCCGACGGGGCGCAGACCCTGGCCAGCAACCTGCTCTCGGCAATCCAGGACTACGACGACATGATGCAGGGCACCCAGTATCCGGTCGAGTTTGCGGTAACCAGGGGAGGCTCGTCGTGCAGTGCCTACACGGCCACCCTCACCGACCAATACGGCAACCAGACGCAGGCCGAGAACGGCATCGCGAACGTGGTCGCCGGTACGTACTCCTACGAAGTGGCAGATGCCGATGGCAAGAATCTCGTGCGCGGCACGAGCTTCGTGGTTTCGGAGGGAGCCGAAGGCCTCGAGATTACCGCCGACCTGCCCAGCGGCAACTGGTTCGGCTCCATCCAGCTCATCGCCAAGAGCGACAACAGCACGGCCTGTCCGGCGATTTCGGGCTCGGCGTCAAGCCGCCAGGTCACCTATGCGGTGCCGGATACCACCTCGGCTTACGCCGACCTGTACACGAGGGTCACCGCTTCGGGATACCTGCAGTCTATAAGCGACTACCAGACCGCATATCCGCTATACGCGGTGTACACGGGCGTCAACGGCACCGCATACACGCAGACCGTGGGCTACAACGCCTCTTCGTATGCTCCGCAGAACATTGTGGCGCAGGGGCTGGGCACCAACGATGTGGATTTCGAGATTCGCCACTACCTCAACGACGCGCATACCCAGATGCAGGTAGAGGTTTGCAGCACCAGCCTCCTGCGCTCGCCCACGCTCTCGTCCATCTCGGTCGTGGGCGACAACCAGGAATACATGACCGGCTTTGCGGCCTCCACCCTGTCTTACGATGTCGTCGTGGGCTCCGACACGCTCACGATCGCACCCACGGCCTTCGTGAAAGATTCGGACCGCTATAGCGTGACGGTGGACGGCGAGGCGCTGTCCGAAGACGGCACCGCAACCGTGACCCTGCCGGATTCGGCATCTACCACGCCGTACCAGGTACCTGTGACGGTCACGCTGGACGACGACAGCTCGCTCACGCGCACCTACACGCTCAACATAACCAAGGCCGGCCTCATAGAGCAGGCCTTCACGCACGATTCGAACGTGACGGTGAAGGTCTGCAACGCTGCCGGGAGCGTTGTAGAACCCGTGTCTGAGAGCAGCACGCAGACCGTCTTCAAGCTCATCGAGGGACAGAGCTACAAATATGTGGGCACTCGCGATACCTACTACCATGTGAGCAAGGAATTCGAGGCCAGCGGGGACACGACCGCGGTGTCCACTCCCTCCAACTCGGACCTGGTGCAGAAGATAGTGCTGGCCTACGACGGGTTCTACGACCTGGACCCAAGCAAGGACTCCAGCTTTCCCGATGCGAGCACGAACATGCACGAGCACACCTATACCGTGCCCGACAACGAGCATCGCTCGTCTATGCGAGTTGTTCCCGCGAGCGGAGCAGACCCCGAGAAATACACGGTTATGTACGCCTTCAGCTCGCAGACCGACGGCAGCGACGTTACCGGCGAGCTGACCTACACCGAAGACACCAAGTACAATTCCAAGTACCACAAGGGCTCGCTAAGCGGGTTGGTGCGCAACGGAGGCTACGGCAATTCCGTGCTGCTCACAGTAACCATGGAGGATGCCACGAGCGCGGGCGAGACCCAATATCAGGAATACAACGCCAGCGTTGTCCGCAAGCTCACGCTCTCGAGCGTGTCGGCTTCGAGCGACTCCGGCCCGCTCGTGATGACGCAGACCGCGACTGCGAGTTCCGATGAGCCCGTCACGGGCTTCGACGCCAGCGTGACCGACTACACGGTCGGCGTGCCTTCGGGCACCGATGGCGTGGACATCGGCTTCAGGTTCCCGCAGATGTCGAGCATCAGCGTGGTCTCCGGCGGCTACACGGCAACGCTGGATGGCAAGACCACGCCGTATCAGAGCGACGGGGTGCAGAACACGCAGACCGTGGCGCTCGACACCTCGCAAAGCTCGCAGACCTTCGAGATCGTGGTCTCGCACGAGGACCCCTCTTCGCAATCTACCACCTACAAGATCACCGTGCAGCAGCTGCCCCGCGTGAGCATGCGCTTCGTGACAAGCCCCGACACGGCCAACATCAATCTCATCGAAGACAGCTCGGGCAACCGCATCATGCCCGCAAGCGATGGGACCTACACCGTGGTCGACGGCTACTCGTACACCTGGACGGCGGTCGCCTCGGGCTACGTTGGGCAAACTGGCACGTTTACCGCGGCAGATGGCCTGCGCGTGACGGTCAACCTCACCGCGGCAGATCCGAACCCGGCCATCGACACCACGATATCGGCGGAGTGGCCGCTGTTCCGCAAGGACTCCACCAACAACTCCGTGATCGACGACCCCACGCCCACCTCGGCAGACGATACCGTGCTCTACTGGGCCACCCAGCTGGGCAGCGGCTACGACAGCAGCGCGGCTGGGTGCCCGATCCTGGTCGACGGCTACCTCTACACCTATGCCCGCAACCAGATCTACAAGCTGGACACGGTCACGGGCGAAGTGGTGGCGCAAGGCTCCATGGCGGGCACCTCCAGCTTTGCCATCACGCCGATGACCTATGCGCAAGGCATGGTGTTCGTAGGGCTTTCCAACGGACGCGTGCAGGCGTTCAACGCCAAGACGCTGGAGTCGCTCTGGGTCTACACCAGCCCCAACGGCGGCCAGCCCAACTGCCCCATCTCCTATTCCGACGGCAAAATCTACACGGGCTTCTGGAACTACACCAAGATGTGCGACTTCGTGTGCCTCACGATAACCGACGAAGACCCGACGCAAACCGCAGAGGCCAAACAGCCGCTGTGGACCAATCCGCACTACGGCGGCTACTACTGGGCCGGTGCCTATGCGGGCGAGAACTTCGTTCTGGAAGGCTCCGACAACGCTGCGCTGGCAGAGGTTCTCTCGGTAGATGCCACCGTGAGCGCCAGCGGCACCGTGTACTCGTTCGACCCCGATACCGGCAAGATTCTGGACCAGATCGACTCGTATCCGGGCGGCGTGGAGATCGGCAACATCCGTTCCACGATCCAGTTCGACACTGCGACCAGCACGGCCTACTACGTGAGTCGCAACGGCTACTTCGTGAGCGTGAAGGTAAACTCCGACGGCACGTTCGACCACGGCTCCATCAAGACCCTGAAGCTCGTGAACAACAACCCGTCGGGCGTGGTGTCGTCCACGGCCACCCCGGTGATCTACAACGGGCGCGCCTACATCGATGCCGATAGCGGCAGCTACAACGCCTATGACGGCCAGTGCGTGGACGTGATCGACCTCGACTCGTGGAGCATCGCCTACACGGTGAACATGGGCGGGCGCGCGCAGTCCACGCCGGTGCTCACCACCGCGTACGAGTCTACCGATGGCTATGTGTATCTCTACTTCTTCGACAACTTCACGCCCGGCAAGCTGCGCTACTTCAAAGACCAGCCCGGGCAGACTTCGGCGATAGACGGAGAAGTCGAAACCACCACGTCGGCGGGCAGCACCATCTACCACAACGTGGCATCGGTGCTGTTCTGCCCGGCGCAGGCCCAGGCTCAGTACTGCATCTGCAGCCCTGTGGTGGACTCGAACGGCACGATCTACTTCAAGAACGACTCTGCATACATGATGGCGGTGGGCGCCACGATCGACAGCCTCGAGGTTACGCAGAACCCCGACACCACGCAGTACCCGCTCAACGGCGAGCTGGACACCACGGGCATCAAGGTTGTAGCGCACTACTCCAACGGCACCGCGCGCGACATCACCGAGTACGTGCAGTATTCGCACGACGACTTCAGCACCGTGGGCGAATACGAGGTAACGGTCAAGTTCCCCTACACGATGTACCAGTGCAAGTCCACCAGCGACAAGATCGGCGTGGCACCCGACTACAACTACGATTGCCCCACCACGAGCTTCAAGGTGAGCGTTGCCGAAGAGATGGCCGCGCACATTACCACCACGGAGCTGCCCGATGGCCTGGCGGCCACCGCGCTGCAGCGCACTGCCTACTCGGCCACGTTGGAGGCTGTCGCCGATCCTGCGGAAATCACGTGGACGATGAGCGGCACGCTGCCCGAGGGACTTTCGTTCGATGCCTCGACCGCGATGATCACCGGGTATCCGGCAGCGGGCACCGGCGGAGTGTACAACCTCAGCTTCACGGCCACCAACTCCGTTGGCTCCGACGCCAAGGACCTGACGCTCACCATCGACGAGACGCCCGTCGTCACGTCCGACACGCTCGAGAACGCCAAGACCGGCGTGGAGTATTCCGCCAAGCTGCAAGCTACGGGCTACCCGCAGGACTTCACCTGGACGCACAACACCAGCATCGGCGGCAGCAGCAACAAGCTGCCTGCGGGGCTTACCCTGTCTGCCGACGGCACGATCTCGGGCACTCCCACCGAGGGCGGCACGTTCAGGTTCTACGTTAACGCCAGCAACGATGCCGGTAGCGGCGATGGGCACACCAGCACCGCCAAGCTCGTCACGCTCACCGTCGAAGACACCCGCGTTGCGCCCTCGATCGTTACCACGTCGTTGGGCGACGCGCTGGTCGGCTCCGATTACTCCGCGACTCTGCAGGTTGGAGGCTACCCCGCGCCTGCCGTGACGGTGAGCGGACTGCCCGACGGGCTTGCGTTCGACGCTTCTACCTTCACTATCTCGGGCAAGCCCACCACGGCCGGCGAATACACGGTGAAGGTGGAGGCCGCAAACGGCAAGAGCCCCGATGCCACGGCCACGCTCAAGCTGACGGTAACCCAGTCGCCTGCGATCGCCACGTCGACGCTCGGCAATGCGCTGCTGGGCAGCAGCTACTCGCAGACCATCGAGGTTGCAGGCACGCCTACGCCCGAGGTGGCGGTGAGCGGGCTTCCCGAGGGACTTGCCTACGACGACGCGACCCGCAAGATCAGCGGCGTTCCCACGCAGCAGGGCACCTTCGATGTGACGGTGCGCGCATCCAACGGCATCGACCCCGCGGCCACCAGGGTGCTCACGCTCATGGTGACCTCGCCGGCATCCATCGTCACGGACAGCCTGGCGTCGGGCGAGGTGGGCAAGGCGTATAGCCAGCAGATACTCACCTCCGGCACGCCTTCGCCCACAGTCGAGGTGAGCGGCCTGCCCGCCGGGCTTGCATATTCCAACGGGGCCATCGTCGGCGTGCCCACGCAGGACGGCACCTTCGAGGTAACGCTCAGCGCGGACAACGGCGTCGGCGCGGCTGCAAGCTCGAAGCTGCAGCTCTTCGTCGACAAGGCCTCGGTGCCCGTGAAGGTGGTTACCACCGAGCTGCCCTCCGTCGCGCAGGGGCAGCCCTACTCGCAGACCCTCACCATCAACGGCTACCCGATGCCCACGACCACGGTAACCGGGCTGCCCGCAGGCCTTGCCTACGACGACGCGACCCGCACGATTTCGGGCACGCCCACGGCCGCTCCCGGCAGCTACACGGTAACGGTGACGGCTTCGAACACCGCGGGCGACTCCGACACCGCAACGATGACGCTTGTGGTTGGAGAGCCTCTGGAGGCTCCGCAGATCACGACCGTCGAGCTTGCGAACCCCGTGATCGGCTACGACTACAACCAGGCTATCGAGGCCACGGGCAACCCTGCACCAACGGTTACAGTCGAGGGCTTGCCCGAGGGGCTAACGTACGCCGACGGCAAGATCGCCGGCATGGTCGAATCGGTCGGGGCCGGTTCGTACACCGTAACGGTCAGCGCCGTCAATGGCGTTGTTCCGGCGGCGCAGCGCGAGTTCACGATTCAGATCACCCAGGCTCCCGAGGTCCTCACCACTTCGCTGGACGAAGGCATGGTGAGCGTGGCCTACTCGCAGACCATCGAGGCCACGGGCATCCCCACGCCCACCATCGAGGTGAGCGGACTTCCCGCAGGACTGGCGTTCGACGCCAGCTCGCAGACCATTTCCGGCACGCCTACCGAGGCGGGCAGCTACACGGTGCGCGTAGTGGCAACCAACGGCGCGGGCGCGCGCTTCGTGGTGGACCTGCCGCTCGAGGTAGTCGAGTACGGCGAGGCGCCCACCATCGTGACGGCTTCGCTCGACGACGCCACGACCGGCGTGGAGTACAGCCAGACCATCGAGGTTACCGGTTCGCCCGCCCCCAAGGTCACGGTGACGGGCTTGCCCAACGGCCTGACGTTCGACGCGTCCACCCTCAAGATTGGCGGCACGCCCACGCGCACCGGCACATACAACGTGGTGGTTAGGGCCGACAACGGCTACGGCGATGCTGCCGAGCTGAGGACCACCATCGCGGTGGCAAAGGGCAGCATGACCTGGACCCGCCTGGCTGGGAGCACGAGGTTGAATACCATGCAGGCGTTGGCGCAAGAGGGCTATTCCGACAGCAGCTGCAGCGACATCTTGCTGGCCTATGGATGGGGCTATGCAGACGCGCTCACGGCGTCGTCGCTTTCGGGCTTGTGGGATGCGCCGATCGTGACCACCGATTCGTGGGAGCTTTCCGACGAGGCTCGAAGCGAGATCGCCCGTTTGAGCAACGGCAGCACCACGGTGCACATCCTGGGCGGCACAGGCGTGGTCTCCAATGCCGTTGCGTCGCAAGTTGCCTCGCTGCCCGGCGTTGCCAGCGTCGACCGCATCGCGGGCGAATCCCGCGTGGACACGGGACTGAAGATCTACGAGGCCGGCGAGGGTTCTTGGGGCGATACCTGCATCATCACCAATGCGTGGAACTATGCCGACGCGCTGGGTATCGGATCGTGGGCAGCCGTGGCGGGTGCGCCGATCTTCGGCACCACCGGCGGCCAGCTCAACGACTACGAGGCCGAGGCGATTCGCACCGGCGGATTTACCAACATCCTGGTGCTCGGCGGCGACGCTGCCGTGGACTACAACGCGGTCAAGAGCAAGATGGGCAAGGGCTACTCCTACACCCGTCTGGCAGGTTCGACACGTCTGGAGACCTCCAAGCTCGTGGCGTACTGGACCACGGGCGACGAGAACAACTGCGGCTTCGAGGCCAACTTCATGCCAGAGAAAGCCGACAGGCTCACGTTCGACGGCATGGGCGTTGCCACGGCTTGGAACTATCCCGATGCGCTGGTGTCGGTCGACGTTCTGGCACGCCAGCATTCGGTGATGCTCCTGCTGGACGATTCCGACGAAAGCTATGGCAACGTCGCGAGCATCGTGGGTGGACACAAGAACAGCATGACCAAGGGCTATATCTTCGGCGGAAGCTCGGCGGTGTCGACCACGGTGGAGAGGTGGCTGAACGAGGCGAGCAACTAGCGGTCGAGCGGCGGACGCGGCTGCGGGGCCGATCGCTCGCCCGCTGCCCGTCCGCTGGGCTGTCCGCTTGTGGGCGAGATGCTGCGAATTGCTTTGACATAGGGTGCGAGTCTGTTAACATTAGTGGCCGTGCAAGGCATCGCGCAACGCGTGCGGCACCAAAAGGGCGTTTAGCTCAGGGGGAGAGCGCTTCCCTGACACGGAAGAGGTCACAAGTTC
>CAVFRF010000049.1:0-12612 GCA_963624975.1 Bacteroidaceae bacterium | reverse complement strand
ATACTCGGCGGTGCTCACGGGCACGACCTTGGCGGGGTTGCCGTTCTTGGCCTCGAAGCAAGCCCGGGCGATGTCGGCCCAGGATTTTGCAGAACCCGAGCCGCTCATGTTGTAGATTCCATAGGGAGCGCTGGGCGCCATGCCGCCATCGCGGCACCCCAGCAAGTGAAAGATCGCCGCCGCCAGCTGGTCGGCGAAGGTGATGCGGCCCGTCTGGTCGCACACCACGCTCGCCTGCTCCAGCTCGCCCGAAGCCACGCGGTCGGAGAGCGCGCACATCGTGGTGGCGAAGTTGCGCCCTTCGCCGATGAGCCAGCTGGTGCGCAAGATAAAGTGCCTCGGGCAGCCCGCCACGGCCAGGTCGCCCGCGGCTTTGGACTGGCCATACGCCCCGAGCGGGCTGAGAGGCTCGTCCTCCACATGCAGCTCGGCGCTGCCATCGAACACGTAGTCGCTCGACACGTGCACCAGCACGATGTCGTGTTTGGAACACGTGCGGGCCAGCATCGCGGGTCCCGTCGCGTTGGCGGCCCAGCATTCCGCGCGGCCTTTGGGAGTCTCGGCTGCATCCACCGCGGTGTATGCGCCGCAATTGATCACGGTGCCGTAGAGGCTCCAATCGACCTTCCCGTAGTCGTCGGGTTTCGAGATGTCGAACTCGTCGCGCGCGCAAAAGTCGAAGCGCGCAACCATGCCGTGCGTCTCCGCATACTCCCGCACCGCACGACCCAGCTGCCCGTTGCAGCCGGACACCAGCGTGCGCTTGGGCGCCATGGGCACCACGTCGGCGAGCATGGGATGGCACCTGTCGGCCTCCGAAACTATGGCTCTATCCAGCGGAATCGGCCAGTCGATGCCCAGCTCGGGGTCGGCCAGGTTCACATATGTGTACGTGTGCTTCAGATCGGCAGACCAGTGCGCGTCCACCAGGTAGATGCAAACCGTTCCGTCCTCCAGCGCCTGGAACGCGTTGCCCACGCCGCGCGGCACGTAGACGGCCCTGCTCGCGTCAAGCTCGCAGGTGTACACGTGCCCGTAGGTCGCGCTGCCTTCGCGCAGATCCACCCACGCCCCGAAGATGCTGCCGCACGCCACGCTCACGAACTTGCTCCACGGCTCGGCGTGGATGCCGCGCGTCACCCCGCGCTCTGCGTTGAAGCTCACATTGCCCTGCACCACGCGCATGTCGGGGATGCCCAGCTCGACCATCTTGGCACGCTGCCAGTTCTCCTTGAACCACCCGCGCGAGTCGCCATGCACGGCCAGGTCGAGGACCTTCAGCCCCTCGATGCCGGTCTGCTCGACCGCAAGCTCCTTCTCGAACTCCATCTGACCCACAGCGTTCTCCTACTGTCTGCGCTTGGCTGCGTTTGGCGCCCACGACCCGGCATGCGGACGCGAAGCAACGCGCCCCGGGGCAGCGCTGCCCAAACTCGGCATTGCCAAAGATGCGTTAATTATATGGCGTTGCGAAAGCGAAGATGCTGCTAAAGCTGCCGTTGCCGCGCGAATGCGGCGCGGGCTTTGGTATCATGATTGCGTCAGCGCCGGGCGCGTCCCGGCACTCTCTGCGAGAAGGGCCTTTGCCATGATTAGCAAATCGTTCCGAATCACCCTTGCCATCGTACTAGCCATCGCGTTCGCAATTCCCATCAGCGCCTGCCAATCCACAAGCTCGGAGAGCACGGCGGCCACATATCGTTGGGACGACTTCGACGACGGATCGAGCGTGCTGGACCTGAGCGCGCCGTACATTCCCGCCAACGCGAGCGAGTTCGCGCTCAACATCATCTTGGAAGAGGGCAAGCTTGCGGCGGAGGTCTCGCCCGAGCAGCTCTCGCTTGCAGGCGCGATCGAGGGCTGGCAGGTCGAGAGCGTGCAGCGCGTCGACGACGTAACGCTTGCGGTGAACGTCACGAACCCCGATGCAGGCAGCACGAACGGCGCGGCTATCGCGGAGTTCGCGCTCGATGCCGACGCGGTGACGATCGAAGTCGAGGGCGTAGATGCCGAAGAGATCTTTGCCGAGGACGCGAGCACCGAAGAGGACTCGAGCACCGAAGCCGCCGAAGAGGAGATGACCTCGGAGGAAATCAACAAGGAGCTTGGCGTGGAGTTTCCCACCGACGACGACAGCATCATAATCGTGAACGCCGATGTGGAAACGGAGGTCGACGAGTCCGACATTGACGAGGATGCCGAAGACGAGGGCCTGCCCGAGTCGTACATCGTTGCGGCCGTGTTTGCAAACCCCTACCTCGAGCTCGACGAAGACTCCCTCTCGCTTGCAGGCAACAAGCTCACCTTCAAGATGGAGGCAGCGGACTTCACGCTCGACGGGCGATGCTCGGCACAGGACCTGAGGGTCGTGGACGCAAGCGGCGAGGCTTCGAGCGCAGCCACGGTCGAGAGCGCATCGGTATCGGGTTCCAACCAGATCGAGGTCACGCTCGCGCTCGCCAGCGCCGACCCCAGCTCGCTCGACGGGCACTTCATCGCGCTGTCGGCCAGCGCCAACGAGACAGGTGCCGAGGTAGACGGCGCAATCGGAGTTCCCGATCCGTACCTCTCGCTCGAGATGGACTACAAGGACGATAGCAATGCCGTGTTCGTGGCAACCCTCAACAACACCGACGACAAGCTTTCCACCAGCGACGTGAAGGTCATGGTCGACGGCACGCAGATCCAGGATGCCACCGTCGAGCAAGGCGAAGACTCGACATACAAGGTGACCGTTCCCGCGTCGGCGGTGCAATCCGACTCGGTGGTGGAAGTCCAGGCAGGCACCATCAAAGACTACGCGGGCACGGAGGTTTCCGACGTTGCGGCAGCCACGATTGCAGAGGATGCCGAGGAGTCGCGAGACATCACGGACGACCTCGTTACCGGAATCGCGAAGGAGGCTCTCTCGTCGCTGGCCGAGATTGGCTGGAACGGGCTTCGCGGCAAGACGTACGCAACCAGCTCGAGCATCAGGGATGCCAAGCTCGACGACGCACTTTCGAAGCTCACGAACGTCGAGTCGCAGCTCAACGGCGTAAACCAGCGTCTGAAGACTCTTTGCGACACAGTGGCATCCGGACAGGATACTGAAGTCGTCAACGTTGCTAACAGCCTGATATCCGAGATTTGCTATCAAGAAGTTATACTCGATGGCCATCTGAAGAAGTTCTACGAAGCAGAGGACAACGACGAGCGCGAGGCTATAGCCAAGGACGTCTACGAAAAGAACCGCCAGCTTGTCGACAATTTGGCGATCAATCTTGGAAAGCTTCACGACAAGATTCTGAAGGCCTCGGCTCAAAGCGATGCTGACCTGATCCAGACATACGACAACATGTGCGCCCTGACCTACAATTGGGCGGCACAAACATATGAGTCGCGCCAGCAGTTCAGAGAGGAAATTGCATCTGTGTGGGTCAACGGAGCCGAGACAATAGACCTGGTATACGGCTATGCGGTGCCGGACGGCCAGAAGGTCACATTGGACCTATTCGACACGATGACCAGCGATGTGAACACACTCGTGAACACGACCCACAGCATCGACGAGACCTGCTACAGGAAAACAAGCGGCAGCGACACGGCCTACTACAACTACACGACGGGCAAGTGGTTCACCACCACGCTGGGCACCGCAAGCGGCAAGGGCTGGGACCATGGATGTCTTAAGTTCATCAAGGGAAAGAGGTACTATCACCACGTGCAGGTGTCGACGCCCTTTACCGACTACTACGTGGAAATCGGACACTACAAAGCGCGCAAGAACGCGCTCTCGACATCTGGCACATATGCCTCGACAGCCGAGGTCCAAGCGATGACCAGCAGGCTGCGCAATGGCGATACGCTCGAGGACGAACTCAAGAAAGTCGGCCTCACCCATGCCAAATACCTCATCACCTCCGAAAGCCTCGACGGATGGCACAGCTACTGGTACACCGTGAACGACTGGTTCATGGACACTTTCGAAGTCGCGCTTACAACGAAAGCTGGAGGCGGGTTCACCAGTCACAAGCAGCATTTGGAAGGCCGCATCGGCAGACACAAGCATAGCGGTCGCATTGTCTGGCATAGCGAACCCTCCGAGCTGTTCGTGCTCAAGTACGTGACGTTCTAGCGGCGGCTGAGGTTGGTTGAGATGCGTATGATGATGCCGCTGACAAGGAAGCTCGCTAGACGTGGCAAGGCGGATTGCGCCCTCGCGACGACGGCCACCGAGAGGCGGGATCCCGTGGCACTCGCCTCGGGTCGCGGCTTCGCAGCGCCCACAGCCCCGGGTCGTCGCCACACTCCACTCGCTGCGAGCCGTCGCTTTGCGGCACTCGCGGCGGCCGTGTTGGCCCTGCTGCTAGCGGCAGCGGGGCTGGCGGGCTGCGGCAGCAGCGGCGAGGGCGACTACCAGAACGCCCTCTACATCTACATGTGCGGCTCGACCTTGGAAACCAAAAGCTCCGTGGCATCGCAGAACATCGAGTCCATGCTGGGCGCCAGCATCCCCGACAGCACCGCAGTCGTGATCGAGACGGGCGGCGCGCGCAAATGGCGCAGCCACGACATCCCCTCAGACGAGCTGGTGCGCTACGAGGTGCGCGGCGGCAAACTCGTGGAACTGGAGCGGCTGGACGATGCCAGCATGGGCGATTCGCAGACGCTCGCCTCGTTCCTGCAATTCTGCCAGCAGAGCTATCCGGCCGACAATACCACGCTGCTGCTCTGGAACCACGGCGCGGGCAGCACGAGGGGCGTATGCCTCGACGAGAACCACGGCCTGGACGGTCTGAGTGCCGGCGAGCTGGACGAGGCGCTCGACGCCGTGAATGCCCGCTTCGACAACGTTTGCTTCGACGCATGCCTCATGGCCGGCTACGAGACCATGCGCGTGGTGGCCAACCACGCCAGCACTATGATCGCAAGCGAGGAGATCGAGCCTGCTCTTGGCTGGGACTACAAGACCCTGGTGGAGAGCCTGGGATCGAGCGACTTCGCCGGCGACGTGCTCTCGTCGTACCAAGCGCTTTGCGAGAAGAACGGCAAGCGCCTCTACACGCTCAGCGCCGTGGACCTGGGCAAGTTCACGCAGGTAGAAGCCGATTTCGATATCTTCTGCAACAACGTGCTCGATGCCAAGGCCGACTCGGGACAGCTGCAAGACGTGTCGCAGGCCGCGATAGACGCGATGGGCTTTGGGGAGAAGAACGCCAAGTCCGACTTCGTGGACCTGTCGCAGTTTGCCGAGAACCTGGGCTTCGCGCTGCTGCCGCAGGCAATCGCCAACTGCACCCAGAGCGTGAACGGTGCCGACCGCGAGGGCGCAAGCGGCATAAGCATCTTCTTCCCGCTCTCGGGACAATCGACCCTCAGGGAGTACCTGGCCAGCGAGACCAACGATGCCTACAGCCTGTTCCTGGGCAGCAACTTCGCGAGCACGGGCGGCAGTTCGATTGCTTTCACCGACGAGGGCAGCGTGAGCGGAACCGACCTCGCATTCGCAATCTCCGACTCCACGGCCGCCAACGTGCAGAGCGTGGCGTACGACATCTACCAGCTACACGAAAGCGAGCCGGCAACCTGCCTGGGATTCGACAACGACATCGACAAGGCCGGCAAGGGCAGCTATACCATCTCGTTTAGCGGCAACTGGGTCGCACTCGACGGGCATCTGCTATGCTGCGAGCCCATCGACAGCGCCGGCAGCACCACGGTGTTCGCAGCACCCGTGAAGCTCAACGGCGCCGAGGGCAACCTCCGCTTCACCTACAACAGGAAAGACAAGACGTTCGCGATGCAGGGGTTCGTGGAGCTGGAGGAAGACGGCACACAGGGCCGGCTGGAAAACCTCGAGAGCGGCGACCAGATCACGATACTCGCCGAACAGTTCGAGAGCGGCGACAGCCTGGACACGCAGTTCAGCGAAACCGCGACCATCGTGGCGAGCGACTCCATGAAACTCACGACCGCCACGCTGCCCGACGGCTACTACCAGATCTACGGCATCGTCACCGACCTGTACGGCAACGAGCACCTCACCAGCGACTTCATAATCCGCCTGGAAGACGGCGCGGTAGCAGACGCACAGGTGGAGTAGCACGCGGAGCAGCACAAACGCACCTCCAAGAGCGGCTCCCGACCTACTGGCCCTGCGACCTGTACCTGGCCTCGGTCGCGGCCTTCGCAGGGCGCCACCATGCCTCGTTGTCGCGGTACCACTCGATGGTCGCGCGCAAGCCGGTTTCAAAATCGCCATGTTCGGGCTGCCAGCCCAGCTCGCGGCGCAGCTTCGTGGAGTCGATCGCATAGCGGCGATCGTGGCCGGGACGATCGCGCACCCAGTCGAAGTCGTCGAGGTCGCAGTCCATGGCGGAGAGAATCGCGCGCATCACGTCGAGGTTGCTGCGCTCGCCGTCGGACCCCACGAGGTAGGTCTCCCCCGCGCGACCGCGTTCGAGAATCGCCCACACCGCCGAGCTGTGGTCGTCGACGTGAATCCAATCGCGCACGTTTTCGCCCGTGCCGTAGAGCTTGGGACGCTGCCCGCCGAGGATGTTGGTGATCTGCCGTGGGATGAACTTCTCCACATGCTGGTAGGGGCCGTAGTTGTTGGAGCAGTTGGAGATTGTGGCGTTCAGCCCGTAGGTGCGTGTCCATGCGCGCACGAGCATGTCGCTGGCGGCCTTGGTGGACGAGTACGGCGAGCTTGGGCGGTACGGCGCGTCCTCGGTAAAGCGCGCCGGATCGTCCAGCGCGAGGTCGCCGTACACCTCGTCGGTCGACACGTGATGATAGCGGATACCCGCATCACGCACAGCTTCCAGCAGGCGGAAAGTGCCCTCCACGTTAGTGCGCACGAACGGCTCGGGCGCGGCGATCGAGTTGTCGTTGTGCGACTCGGCCGCGTAGTGCACGATGGCATCGTGGCCGGGCACGATGCGCGCAAGCAGCTCCGCATCGCAGATGTCGCCCACCACCAGTTCGACGCGATCGGCAGGAAGCCCCGCGAGGTTGTCGAGATTGCCCGCGTAGGTGAGCTTGTCCAGCACCGTCACGTGCACGTCGGGATGCTCGCGCACAACGTAGCGCACGAAGTTCGCTCCAACGAAGCCGCAGCCCCCGGTAACGATGATGTTGCGAGGCTCGAACCTCTCCTCCATGCCAGCCTTCCCTCCCAACCGCGACCGCTCTCCACATCCACGATAGAAGACTGCAAATCCCAGCATGCGCAATCTCGAGCGGCGTGCTTCTGCTTTCGCAACTCAACGACGGCACTATACGATAATCGCATGCGGCTCATTGTAAAGCCTCAAAACACTGTCGTGCGTGAGGAACAGCATGTCGGACATCTTTGATTGAGCCAATAAGAGTCTGTCAAACGGGTCTCGATGAGCATCGCCGACCGCTTCGTAATCAAGGTTCTCGTAGGCAATAATGGCATCACGCGAAATAGAAAGGAATCGGTAGCCAGACTCGACGCAGGCTTCTGCGAATTCGGCGGAGCCAAACGGGATGCTGCCGGGCCTCGCCACCGACTTGATCGCTATTTCCCATACCGAAACATCGCTCACGTAGATTTCATTCCCGCTATCGAGGATGGCCTTTCGCGCCGCCGTCGGCAGATTCGGAGAGTCGGCAATCGCCCAGATGGCAATATGCGTATCGAGCAGTACCTTCACGCTATGCTCCCATCATATCGGCGATTTCGGCATCAAGCGCCTGGAAGCTTTCGTAATCGAAGTCGTCCCACTTTCCCTTCATAGCGCCGATTCGCTTGGACACGTCATGCACCGGCTCAACGGGCACTATTTTTGCCACGGCGCGATTCCTGTTCATAACGTAATGCTCTGTCAGTTCGCCGCTTTCCAGCTGACGGACTATCTTGGAAAATCCGTCCCTGGTCTGCGCTATCGTCGCAGTCGACATCATGTCTCCCTTCAACAACGCCAACATGGCCACATTATCGGATGCAGAAATTGAATTGTCAATTAATACATGCAGCACTAGGCATAGGCATCCAGCGAAGCGCGGCCATCAACCACAGCGCGTCCAGGTAGCCATGAAGGAGAACGGGTAGCACGAACGTAATCTTGACGGCGTTGTGCGGGAGAACGCTTACGCAACGCCGTCAAGCGTCGATTCAATTATCAGGTTGAGTTTTCGGGATTCTCGCCCTACGCCTCGGGATTCAAAGATGCGTAGAACGTGGCCTCGGGAGCCAGATCCTTTACCGACTTGCCATCTTTGAACGGGAGTTCCAGAAATTCGGCAACGGTCGGGACCATCTCGCTGCAGTCCACGAAGTGGCCCTTGTCGTTGAGCTTGGAGGTATCCTGCACGCGCCAGTATCTGTCTTTTGCGTCGGAGAGATAGTAGCTAGCACCCTGGACGTCCATGAACACGGAATGGTTGGCGTGTAGGTAGTTGGGAAGCTCCTCGAAGGAGATTTCGAGTGCCTCGGCGGCTTTCTGTCCCATTGTGGCCTCCTTGGTCGTCGGAATACCGTCGTTCCCATAATACCAAGAAAAACCGCGCGGGCTCAGACGGTCGCGGGATTTATAGAGCTGCCAGCCAAATTGCGACCCATCTCGCACCAATCGTAGTGATGGTAGTGATTTGCAGGTAATGGAACTCTTCCGGCTCTTCTTCCACTAGTCGACTTGCGTGTAGTACACGTCCAGGACCGTCTCGTAGGCGCTGGTCTCGTCAAGCTCGAACTCGGCATACACGTCGCCTTGCACCATCTCGCCGCCGATGGAGGTAACGTCGAAAGTCAGGTCCTTGCCAACAAGCTCGGTGATGAGGTAGGTGACCTCCTGGGCGCTGAGGTTGGTGGCGGAATAGGACATGCCGACCTGAAACAGGTTCACCGCATCGGGGATGCTCTGCTTCGCGAGGTCGATTGCCTGGGACGCGAAAGCGCTGATGTACTGCTTTTGACGTTCCTGGCGATCGAGGGACGATTCGAGATAGGCCGTGTTGCGATACTGCACATACGACAGGGCCTTCTTGCCGTAGAGCACCACGTCCTCCCCCTCGTAGATTCCCGTATTGGGAATCGAATCGAGGGCCGTGAGGGAAACGCCGCCGATAGCGTCGTTGATCTCGGCGACGCCATCCATGTTCAGGGCGAAGTAGTAGTTGATCGGAATGTCGTACAGAACGCGGCTGGCAATGCGGGACGTGTACTGGGCGCCCGTGTCGGCATCCGTGCCGTAGCTGAAGGCCAGGCACAGCTGCATCCGATCCTGGCCGACGAAGGACGACCCCACGTATTCTCCCACGTCGACCATGCTGTCGCGGGGAATCGAAATGGCGCACACCCTGCCGGTGTCCAGGTTCATGGCGATGACCATGACGCTATCGGCCTGACCGTTCTTGCCCGCATCGGCTGCACGCTCCGTCAGATCGTAGCCCATGAAGCAGAGGGAGACCATGTTCTCGTTCAGCCGGTAGGTATGCCCGTTGTACTTGACCGTCTTGCCCTCGTCGTAGGAGGCGGCGCTGTCCGTGGTGCCGACAGTGCCGATCTGGTTGTTCTGCGTCACCCACATCTTGCCGAGCTGGATGAAGGCAAAGGCACCGCCCCCGATAACGAGGACGACCACGAAGATGATGGCAGCCACGAGAAGCGCACGCTTGCGGCGGGCATCCCTTCGATGGTGGCTGCGCTTCCGCTTTCGTATCAAGACCTCCTCGCCAGCGCCGAGGTCCGTCGAAGTGGCTTCCGTATTGCTATTGTCTGGCGAGTTGGTCATCGACAAGCACTCCCGTGACGATATATCGCTTATTCGAACTGTCGGTCCGGCTCAGGCACGTGCTGAGCTGGATAATCTGATCGGTGGTTTCCAGATGGGCGTCCTCGCGCACGTTCATGACGAGGGAGTTGGGATTGCAGACATAGTCGTAGTAGTCTGCCAGAACATCCGGGTTCGAGAAGTCGTAGGAATTCAAGATATGCCTGTCATCGAACTGGTAGGCGCTGATCACATAATAGGTGCGCACGTGGCCCACGCTGTATACCGTGATCGTATCGTGTTCGGCGAAGAAATCCGGGTCCTCGAAATAGTGCAGCGACGTGAACATGGTGTTCGCGTCGGTCTGGTGGCCGTAGAGGACCGTTACCGGGTCGCTGAAATTCGTGGAATTCTGCATCTCCGAGTAGATGGCGCCCTGCCATGCGTAGGAGAAGTCCACGTCGTGGTCGAGGTAGTAGAAGTCATCAGTGGGAGACTGCACGACCGGGTAGTTCACCTCGGTGCCCGGAATGGTGATCCACGCATAGATATCGGGGTTCTCGGCCTTGAGCGCGTCGAAGTCCACCGGGTTCTCGGGGAGGACGGTCTTCTCGACCTCCCCCGGCACGTCCGCCGCACCACTTGCAGCATTCGTCATCTTCCACCATTGGTACCCCAAGAACGCGGAAATGCCCACGATGGCAACGATGAGCACGACGAGGATGACCTTGAGGACCCTGATCTGCACCTTTTTCTTGCCGTCGCCAGGAGACGGATCCTTTGCATGCTTGGGCATATGCTCCTCGGCTACAGGAGTCGTCTGTTCGTTCTCTTCGGCCAAGGGTGCTCCTTACTGCAAACTCGGTCCCCGCAACAAGGCTGGAAACACAAGAAGAAGGGCCCGTGAACACAGGCCCTTCTCCTATCGTCTAGAGCAAAATCGGGACTTACTCGTTGACCTTCTTGCGAAGGGCAAGGGCAACGCCGCCAGCAACGACGGTAAGCCCGGCAACAGCGGCGATGCCGCCAGCAAAGTTCACGCCGGTCTGCGGTGAGGTGGAGCTTCCGTTGACGTTCGTTGCAGCGGAGGCCTTGTCGATCACGATGGTGTAGTACTGGGCAAGGCCGGTGAGGGTCACATACACGGAGCCGTTCTGAACGGTGACGGTTTGCACCGTCACGGTGCCGTCGGCATTCTGGATGTAGATCTTTGCGGTCTTGCCGTTGTAAGAGGAGTCGACGGCGAAGTTAAAGCTGAACGACTGGCTGGATGCGGCCGCCTCCGCGTCGGAATCGTGGGTACCGTTCGGGCCGATGCCGACCTCGAAGGAGCCGATGACGACGTTGTTGTCGTCGGTCACGACGTTGGATGCAAAGGTGTTGGTGGCGGTGGCCCACAGGTCTCCGGAATACGACGTCGAGATGGTAAGCGTAGAACCCATGTCGGAAGTCGCGGTCTTGGTCTGAGTCGGGTTGTACGGGCTGTTCGCAGCGAATGCCATGCAGGGCATAGCAAGCGCAAATGCGAGCGCGCAAACGACGGCTACGATTTTCTTCATGAGAATCCTTCCTTCCAAGGATGGTGGAACCCGATGCATAAAAGCTCCCTTATTGTCGCATAAACACGAGAAAAGGTACAGCGTTTTAATCGCTGTTTTGACCGTTCACATGGGTCTGCGTGCCAATCGTTGACCGATAAGCCCCATGCGTGAGCATGCCACCCTTGCACGCCAGCACGTTACCGAACTGAGCTGTCTCGTCAAACACGCAAGGTTGGGATGAGGTAACAGTACTTTTCACGTAGGCTGTTCCAAAATTTTTAACCTTCTACCGGCAGATATAGGTCACTCAGCGATTCGGAGTCATGACAGAGATACCTCCATAGGTGTCTCAAAAAGGTAGGGCTCCGTATGAGACTTTTCTTCATAACGCATAACGCAGCAAAGAAAACCGTCGAGGAAATTACCCGGCAGTCACATCATGCTGCTCACATCCAGTCCTCCCGAGACGGTCCTTCCCTTTCGGCAACCGCCGAGAATTTTTTCAAAAAATGTCGAAGTTTTTTCGAAATGAGTCGAGGATTCCCAACCCTATGTATGACGGGAGAAAACTTCCCGAAGAAACCTAAGAGATAGGAGACAACCATGAGCAAGACAGTTCAACAGGTGGTACTGGTCATCGACGAGGCCATCAAGGAGCGTGCCAAGATCGCTCTTCGTGCCAACGGAATTTCACTAAAGGACGGAGCCGACGACCTCATGCGACGCATCGTCGAGAGTAGCAGGCTGCCGTTTCGCATCGACCGCGACCCGAAGCTCCACAATGCCGGCATCACCGAGACCATGCGCCGGTTCTTCGAGATTGACGAGGAGTGGCCGGACGTGCCAACGCGTGACGTGAACATGTCCATGCGCGTCGACCGCGCCGCCTACGCCGCAGCCCAGAAAAAGCTCGACGACTACGGCATCCCAGGCACAGTCGTGCTGCGCGCGTTTCTGACGCAATGCGCATATGAGATGCGCCTTCCCTACTAAATAACCCCGACAAAAAAAGGAGATGACAACGATGAGTGTAAAGGACGATAGGGTCGCCATCAGCTTAACGGTGGACAAGGGAGTGAAGGAGCGAGCGCTGAAAGTTCTCAGTGCACAAGGCATTACGATGTCGGGCGCGCTCAAAGCCATGGTGCGCATCGGCGTGCGCCAAGAACGCATGCCCTTTGAGGTAACGCGCGAGCCGGAAGTTGCTGGCATCGGCATGAGCGACGAGGATGCCAAGTACTACGGAATTCCCAAGGACGGCACCGACGGGCGAAACGGTATCACATGCGGCATCACCATAAAGATGCCACCCGAGGACAAAAAGATCATGCGCGAGTGGTGCCACT
>CAVFRF010000048.1:0-16276 GCA_963624975.1 Bacteroidaceae bacterium | reverse complement strand
GTTATCGCTCGTACGCCGCGATGCTCATGGCGAGGCCGCCCATCCTCGCGCTCGAGCGGCCCGGCGACGACTCGTCGGCCGTCTGGCACGGCAGCGAACCCGCTTCGCAGGTCTTCGCCGGCAAAACCCTCACCCGCAGCGACATCGAGCACATCCTCTCGATGTTCTTCTTCGACGTGAGGCTCAAACAGTACATAGAGATCCGCCAGCCCGACTCGATGCCCATCGAGTACGGCTTGGCGTTCGCGGCGTTGGTGCGCGGCATCTTCTACGGCAAGGGTGACCCGGCAGATGGAGCGCGGGCTCTCACCCCGCTGGCGAAGCTGCATGACGAACTGGAGGCTGTCGGCGTGTTCTCGCACGACGGGCCGGCCATGATCGCGCAGGCCAAAGCCGATCTCGCGTCCCATGGCTACGAGGCCAACGTTTACGGTCGAAGCGCGGCAGGCTGGCTCGACGAGCTGCTGGCGCTGGCACGCGAGGGGTTGCAGAGCCTCGCACCTGCAGCGCAAGCAACCTGCAGCAACCCTTCACCCACAGCGCAAGCAACCTGTTCCACGACCGCACAAGCTGCTCCCGATTCCGCATATCTAGAACCGCTGGCAGCTCTCATCTCGCATCGCACCACGTTGGTAGAGCATCCTAGTGTTTAGAGAAGCAAGCGTCGGCAGCAGCCAGTGGCAAGACTAGCGGCATCGAGCCGGCGACAACCAGCCACACACGACTTTCGAGGAGAACAATGTCCGATTCCAACGCCGCCCAGGCGGCCAGCTTCAACATCGACCCGAGCCAGTTCGACGGCAAGCCCAGGGTGAGGTTCGCGCCTTCGCCCACAGGCAAGCTCCACATCGGCGGCGTGCGCACCGCTATCTACAACTGGGCTTTCGCGCGCCACAACGGCGGCACGTTCATCCTGCGCATCGACGACACCGACCCCGAGCGCTCCACCAAGGAGAACACCGAGGCGATCCTGGATGCCATGCGCTGGCTGGGCATCGACTGGGACGAGGGGGCCGAGGTTGGCGGCGCGTTCGGGCCGTATTTCCAGACCGAGCGCTTCGACATCTACAGGGCCGCGCTCGACAAGATGAAGGCCGACGGCACCGTGTACCCGTGCTTCTGCACGGCCGAGGAGCTGGCGGCCAAGCGCGAGGCCAACCAGAAGACCGAGGGCTACACGGGCTACGACCGCACCTGCCGCGACATCGACCCGGCCGAGGCGCAGCGCCGCATCGATGCCGGCGAGCCGCACACCTGGCGCATCAAGGTGCCGCTCGACCGCGGCGACATCGTGTTCGACGACGCGATCTACGGCGAGTGCACCTTCAACGCCGACGTGATCGACGACTTCGTGCTCATGCGATCCGACGGCACTCCGACCTACAACTTCACCACCGTGGTGGACGACGCGCTCATGGGCATCACCCACGTGATCCGCGGCGACGACCACCTCTCCAACACCCCCAGGCAGATCATGGTGTACGAGGCGCTGGGCGCCAAGGTGCCCACGTTCGCGCATCTCTCGATGATCCTGGGTCCCGACGGCAAGAGGCTCTCCAAGCGCCACGGAGCCACCAGCGTGCAGGCATTCCGCGAGGAGGGCTATCTGCCGCAGGCCATGCTCAACTACCTCACGCTGCTGGGCTGGTCGCTCGACGGCGAGACCACGATCTTCGACACGCAGACGCTGTTCGAGCACTTCACGCTCGACCGCATCAACAAGAGCGCCGCGGTGTTCGACATGGCCAAGCTGGAGTGGATCAACTCGGTGTATGTGAAGGAGCTGGGTGCCGAGGCGTTCGTGGACGTGGCCAAGCCCTGGCTCGAGCAGGCCGGGCTTGCAACCGCCGCCGAGGTCGATGCCAACCGCAGCTGGTACGAGGGCATCTACCCGCTGGTGGCCGAGAGGGTCAAGAAGCTCACCGAGCTTGCGCCCATGGTGGCGTTCCTGTTCGGCGGCGACTCCGTGGAGTTCGACGAGAAGTCGGTGGACAAGATCCTGAAGAAGGAAGACGCCCCCGCCACGCTGGACGCGCTTGTCGAGGCCTTCGGCGATGCCTACGTGGCAGCCGGACTTCCCTGGGACGAGGAGAACATCGAGGCCACGCTGCGCGCCATCCCCGAGAAGCTCGAGATCAAGCCCAAGAAGGTGTTCCAGGTCGCGCGCGTGGCGGTGACGGGATCGCAGGTCTCGCCCCCGCTGTTCGGCTCGATGGCCCTGCTCACCCGCGAGAACTGCCTGGCGAGGTTCGAGGCCGCCAAGCAGATCGCCGGGGTGCCCGCCTAGCCAGGACAGGTGCCGGCAGGTGCCGGTTCGCAGATGCATCGCACGAAGAGGGGCGGTTGCCGTATCCGAAAACGGCAGCCGCCCCTCTTCTATCGGAGCTGTGGAAGCTATGTTGGATTTACACCAGCGGGAGCGAGCCCAGCGCGGCGGCGGGGCGCAGGTTCAGGCTCGAGGCGAAAGACCTTGACCTGTTGCGGTCGCTCGTGTGCGAGGCGCGCGTGTCGTCCTTGCGGGCATCGCTCCATCCGTAGGGCGATTGCGAGTACTCCACCATCACCATATCGCCCTGCGTGCGGTACGTCTTGCTCACGATGTTGCAGGCGAAGTCCGAGATGGAGTCGGTGCAGCTGATGGAGCGTCCGTCGGCCACGGGCAGGTTGTCGCGGAGCGTGTAACGCGAAGAGCCGGCGCTCGAGGCCACGGCCGCGCCCGACTTCACGAACGTGTCGTCGTTCACGTCCACGAAGCCCGGTCCCCTCTTCACCGGCACCACGTCGTTGGAGCGCGCCGATGCGGCAGGCTGCTCGCGCACGACCGCATGCGCTCCGGAGCCGCGAAGCGCGGTGGCGGTTGCAGCCGAGGCCATGGCCGAGATCTTGCCGACCCTGGCGATTTCGGCGGCGGCATCCGCAAGCGACTTGCGATTGGCCAGCGCCTTCTCGACCTTGTCGTCCGCCGTCATCTCGGGATAGCGCAGGGATGCAGCCGGATGGTTCTCGACGTTTGCAGAGTGCACGGGCTTTGCTGCGTCAGAACGCTGCGCGGGCGCCTTCGCACCCTCGGCATCCGCCTTGGCCGGAGCCTGGCTGCCCACCAGCGGGATGATCATGTCGAGCCTCGCCGCCACCGGATTGGCCAGGTGGCAGGGCTCCTCGCGCCACGGATTTCTCACGTCGCCGAGGATGTCGGAGTACCTGAACTCCAGATTGTTGATGAAGGTGTTGTTGGCCATGTTGGAGCCGCTCTGCCCCTGCTTGCCCGCGTGCCTCGGAATGTAGGTTCCGCCCGAGGTGTACTCGGCGCGAAACGCGGGACGTGCAACGCGCGGTGGGCGTGCCACGCTGGCGTTGGCTTTCGCGTTCGCGGCAGCGGATGCCTGCCCGCCTGTCGCTTGACTGGCAGAGCTGTCGATTCCTCCCCACGACAGAAGCTCGTTCACGGTGGAGTCCTTGCTCCTGAACGACTCGAGGTCGTCGATGCTGTCGAGCTTCTCGGCAGCGGAGCGGTTGCCGTTGGACTCTCCGCCAAAGAGCGTCTCGTCCTCGCTGCATGCAAACATCGGGGGAACCGATTCGGCACTGGACGCCGCAACGGGTTCCAGCCCGAACTCGGACGCGCCCTCTGCAAGAGAATCCCAATCGATGGTGCCGGAAAGGTTGCCCTGGATCCAGCTCGAATAGCGTTCCTGCTCGGCCTGCCTGCGCTCGTGGGTTCTGAGTCCCACCTTCACGGCACCGGCAACCGCAGCGGCCGACACCACCGCGATGGCGACGGGCACCGCAACCGGCACGCCCGTGGCGACGGCAGAGCCAGCCGACTCCTCGGCAACAGCCAGGGAGGCGTGCATAGATGGCACATATAGAAATGCAGATGTGGCGATAGCTGTGAGCGCCGTGGTTCGTTTGGTTTTCATTTGGCGTCCTTAGAATGCTGCAGTACGCTGCAGCGGCTATTCAATTACATCTGATAGTACCCTTACCAAAACCCCAGCACAATAGCCAATTTTCGCCTTTTTTCGCAACGGCCGGCAAAAGCCCTTGGAAGAGTCGCCGGGTGCCAGCGTGGGGTGTGTCTAAACGGCGACTTCTGCAACGTTAGCGAAGCCTGAGCCTGTACGATATACCCCGCGGCGGCACCCGAGCTGAGCCGCAATCTTACTTGCGTCTCCGCACGAAGCGCATCGCGGCCTTCGCTACCTCGCGGCGGCGGGTACCCATGGGCAGCACGGGGTCTAGCGCGCGCAGCGGGCTGTTCTCCGAGATGCACGACTCGTGGCCGTCGTCGAACGGGTCGGGCGGGTCGAACGGCTTCTCGGCAACAGACTCATCCACAGGAGTGCACTTCATCTCCAGCAGCTGCTCGTAGAAGGGCGTTTGCCTCGCATATCTCCAGTACTGCACCGCCATGTCGCAGTGCCCCGGCTTCCATGGCTTCTCGCATCCTGCGTAGTGGATGATCTTCGGCTCGGCATAAGCCGCCACGAACTCGTCGAAAACGTCGGCCGGCGCGAAGCTGAACACGCTGCCGATGCGACCCTCGCAGTCGATCATCACGTTCCACGCGTTGTCGAGGTACAGCACGCGGCCCTCGCAGCACGAGTTGAGGATGTCCTGGTCGTCGTAGATGTACTCCGCCTCCGACGCGATCTGCAGCCACTCCCCTATCGTGTGGAGCTTGCGCATCTCGGCGAGGTTGAGCAGCAAAACGCCCGCCTGGAAGTAGCCGTACGGGTCGCTCATCTGCAAGACATTCCGGGCGTAGGCCATGCGCCAGCCATCGCTCATGTTGAGGTTTCCCAGAAAGTCGATGTCGCGCACGGCGGCCAGCAGGTTGCCGCCAATCTCGGTGGCGAAGAGCTGCGACACGTCGTCCTCGATGATGAGGTCGGCATCGAGATAGAGCACCTTGTCGTACTCGGGAAGCACGTTTTGCACGAGGAACCGGTAGTAGGTCTCGATGCTGATGTGGTCGTTGCTGGTGCGCAGGTCGTACTCGGCGATCATGCTGGCAACGTTGGCGAAGCGCAGCTGCGCGTTGCCGTAGCACGAGAAGAACTCGAGCATGTCGCTCTTGCTGGCGGCGGAGAAGTCCTTCTCCAGCACCACGATGTCGTAGAACGATTCAGGCGAGGCGTTCTCCAGCATCGAGCAGATCGTGGTGGCGAGCATGGGCACGTACGCGTCGTCGGCGGCGAACACCACCGGCACCACGGGCTTGCCGGCACCGCATGCCGCGCCCAGCCTCTGCGGGTATGTGCGGTCTGGAAAGCCGAAGTGCACGCACTGCACCTGCTTGTGCGCAAGTCCTGGGTTCACGTGCTTCTCGTGCGCGAGCCAGATGTTGAACAGCCGCTCTGCCAGGTGGCCCGGCGTGCGCAGGCCCTCGTGGCTGAGCGTGCTGGCGTCCCATTCGCCCACGAAGCGCTGCAGCATCGGGAACAGCCACTCGCAGTAGCGGAAGAACAGCTCCCTGCGCATCACGAACATGTTGCAGAAGCACGCCGTGCTACCGGCGAGAAACGCGTCGGCATCCTCGGCATAGTCGGGGTGCTCCTCCTTAAGGATCTGTACGATGCGGTCGAGATGCTCGACTCTCAGATGGTTGCCCCAGCGGTAGTGCTCGCGCACGTTGCGGAATGCGCCGGGAAACCCGCTCACGTCGACGACGCGCGTGGTGATGATGTCGCACCCCTCGACCGCGTTCGCAATCGACGCGTCGTCGAGGCGGTAGCGCTCCTGAGCCGCGCGGTCGATGCGCCCGCACACGGCCTCTCCCCATGGGTTCTCCTCGTGCTGTTCGCTAGAAAAGTCGAAGTAGCGGCGGTAATGGCAGAAGCCATAGTACTGCGCATCCACGTTCTGCCACGCCCAGTACTGGGTAGTAAGCTCGCAGAACATCGGGTTGAGGCTGGCGATGCTCTCGCCCATGTCGTCCTGGTAGGCCCACGCGAAGCGCGACCTGCCTTCGACCGGGGCCACCTGCACTGGCTGCAAGATGCTGCTGTCGAACAGGTCGACGTCTTTGTGCGTTGTCGCGAAGATGCGGATGGGCTGCACCTCGTGGCGCAGCCAGCGACGGATGTGCTCGAGTTCTGCTGAAGAGGCGAATCCTGTCCTGAGCTGCAGGTCGTTGATGTGGCGGATAGCCGCCTCACGCATCTCGCGGTAGCGAGCCGAGCCGCTGCCCGTGTCCGCGCCGCCGGTCGCGCTGTCGACCAGCGCGTCCACCCGGGACGCGTCGTCGAAGAGCCGCAGCAGCGCGTCCTCGGCGCCGAAGCGCTGCCCGGTGTCGTAGAGCGCATAGGCTCGGTCGCGCACGAAGCGCCACAGCTCGCCGGCCACGGCATCGGCCGGCCATGCGCCGAGGGCGAATTCGATCGCCGCAGCGCGGTCGTCGAGTCCCAGCCTGTCGACCATCTCGTTCATGGTGTGCGAAACCAGCTGGTCTCTCACGTCGGCTACCCGCTCGCCCATGTCGGCGCGTTGCAGCTCCCCTGCGTGCTCGCCGGCGAACGCCTCTACCGCAGCATATGCCCGCGCGTCGACGGTGCACCAGCGCTCGAAGCTGCTCAGGTCGTACACCTCTCCGAAGGTGCTGCCCCTGCCCAGGTGGTACACGTACCACGCTCCGTCCACGGCGCGGTATGTCTTCGCGAAGCAGCATGTCGCGAAGCTCTCCAGCACGTCGTCGGCATACGAGAGCCGCACATCGCCCAGCATCTCCCATACCCTACGTGCCAGGTCGCCGTCGTAGACCTTGTGGTGAACCTGCCAGTCGAATCCGGCATCCATCGCGAACTGATGGCGCAGGATGTCGTGGCCGCGCACCTCGCGCACGGGCGGGTTCACGAAGCGCGACATGCCCTCGCGAGCCTGCTCGGCCGACTCGTTCTCGGCTATCACTACAACGCCGAAATGCAGGATGTCGACGGGGTGCGCATCCAGCTCCGCATCGATGGCCGCAAGCGCGCCAGTAGCCAGCGAATCGTCGTCGTCCAGGAGCATCACGTGCTCGCCCGTCGAGGCCAGTACGCCGGTGCGCCGCGCCTGTAGGGTCCCGAGGTTGCGCTCGTGTCGGATCACCTTCACCCGCTGCTCGTCGCGGTACAGCCCCTCGAGGGCCGCGCCCGAATCCTGCGGGTCGCGGTCGTCAACCACAATGACCTCGATCGGACCCACGCCCTGCGATAGTACGCTTCGCACGCATTGCTCGATGTGGGGAAAGCCATTGTAGAACGGTATGACTATGGAATAGCGGGGCTTCATCGCACCTCCGAAAGAATTGCTCTCGGCTTACTAGTATAATTTCTCTGGCTTGCTGGAAGAAAGGGCGCAGATGAAATTCGGGTCGATGGCCTCGCGCTTCGCGAAAATCCTAGATGCATATCGCAAAAACGCCGCTAGCGCCGGAAGTTCGCGCGACGGCGATGATGCCTCCGGCACGATCGAGGTGCTGCAGCTCATCCCCCGGCCCGACCACATCCGGATGCGCCTGCGCGTGCACGTGCTGGGGGCAACGCGCGAGACCCTGCGCATCGCCGTGTTCGACGGCGACCTGCACCCCGTTGCCGAGGACTACACGTTCATGGGAGAGAGCGACTGCGAGCTTGCCCGGTACGTGCCCGATTGCGGACGCGTGGTGTCGGCTTCGCTGTTCGTGCCGTGGAACCTCGACGACATCTACGTGGCGGCGTGGCACGCCGAGCGTCCCGAGCGCCTGGCACTGCGGCTCATCCCGAAGCGCGAGTGGGAGCCGATGGTCGCGCAGGGCGACCGCGACGCCTACCGCAACGTGGGCACCGACCCCTACTACATGCAGTGGTTCGAGGAGCACCGCCTCGCCGCGAGCGAAGAGGCCGCGCAGCGCTCGACCACCTTCGAGCAGATGCCGCTCTTCAGCGTGGTCGTGCCGCTGTACAACACGCCAGTCGCGCTCTTCGACGAGATGATGGCCTCCCTGGCCGCGCAAACGTACTCCAATTGGGAGTGCATCCTGGTCAATTCCACTCCCGAATGCGACAAGCTGGCCCGGCACGTTGCCAGGGCGTGCGCCTTCGACTCGCGTGTGCGGGTGGTGGAGCTGAAGCGCAACCTCGGCATCTCGCTCAACACCAACGCGGGCATCGCTGTGGCCAAGGGCGACTTCGTGTGCTTCCTCGACCACGACGACACCATCGAGCCCGACCTGCTGTTCGAGTATGCGAAGGCCGTGAACGCGCGGCCCGACACCGATCTGCTGTACTGCGACGAAGACAAGCTCTCCGAGGACGGCATGCGCTATTGCGACCCGGCGTTCAAGCCCGATTTCGACCTCGACCTGCTGCGTTCCAACAACTACATCTGCCACATGCTGTGCATCCGCAAGACTCTGCTCGACCAGCTCGAGCCCAACACCCCCGACGTGGACGGCGCGCAGGACCACAACCTCACATTGGAGGCGGTCGAAAAGGCCCGTCACGTCCACCACGTCGCGCGCATCCTCTACCACTGGAGGCTGAGCGCGGGCTCCACCTCGGGCGGCGGCGACGCGAAATCCTACGCCACCGCTGCCGGGGTGCGCGCCGTGCAGCGGCATCTCGACCGCATCGGCGCGAATGCAAAGGTTTCCGCCATCGAAGGCTCGCCCTGCCAGTACGCCACGACGTTCGCCGTGCCCGGGAGTAGCTCGCTCAACACGCCAGATGCCGGTCCGCTGGTGTCGATCGTGATTCCCAGCAAAGACCACGTCGGTCTGCTCTCGCGTTGCATCGACTCCATCGTGAGCAAAACCGCCTATGCCAGCTACGAGATCGTGGTGGTAGAGAACGGCAGCATCGATGCGGCGACCTTCGAGTACTACGATCAGGTGGAGAAGCTGCCCGGCGTGCGGGTGGTGCCCTGGCCGGAGACGGGAGGGTTCAACTTCTCGAGGCTCGTGAACTTCGGGCGCGCCGCCGCTCAGGGCGAATACATCCTGCTGCTCAACAACGACACCGAGGTGCTCACCTGCGATTGGATCGAGCGCATGCTGGGCAACTGCGCGAGGCCGGAGGTGGGCGCGGTGGGATGCAAGCTGCTGTACCCCGACGGGATCGTCCAGCACGCGGGCGTGGTGATCGCCGACGAACCGGCGCACTGGTTCGAGGGAATCCCTGCGGAGGGCAAGGGCTACCGCAACCTGGTGAACATGCAGCGCAGCGTGAGCGCCGTCACGGGTGCCTGCCTCATGACCAGCGCTGCCAGCTTCGATATGGTGGGCGGCTTCGACCCGCTGTTGCCCGGCGAGTACAACGACGTGGATTTCTGCCTCAAGCTGCGCGAGGCCGGCAAAGTCAACGTCTACCTTCCCAGCATGGAGCTGGTCCACCACGAGTCGGCATCGCGCAACCGGACGAGCCGCGACGCGCTGGCCGCCCACTTCGAGGCGCTGGGCCTGCTGCGAAGCCGCTGGAGCGAGCAGTTCGCGAAGGGCGACCCGTATTACAACCCCAGCTTGGAGCAAACCCGCCAGAAGGCCACCTGTTGGCGTTTCTAGCGGTCGCTTCCGCAACGCTTCCGGCCACAAGCGCGCCGCACTGCGGCCAGACTCGCACCTTTCGAACATTAGCTGCGAGCTAATGTTTTGGCTTCCCGTTTCTTCTACCATGTTGTGCGTTCGGGGCATTCGCCGACCCCATCGTTTCGTCTTACCGCAAACACACATGCAAGAAGGAAGGGGACATCCATGCAGGAAAACATCAACCCATACGGCACTCCCGCCGCCCCGCAAGGCAAGTCCGGCCTGGCCATAGCCTCGCTGGTGCTGGGAATCGTGGCGCTTGTCACATCGTTTCTGCCGATATTCAACAACATCTCGTTCTTCATCGCCTTGGTCGGAGCAGTCCTCGGCATCGTCGGGCTGGTGGGCGTGTGCCGCGGCAAGAAGTCAGGCAAGGGCATGGCCATTGCCGCACTCGTCATCAACATCGTAGCCATCGTGGCGGTGCTGGCCGTGCAGGCAGCCTGGGTCAACGCCATAGATTCTGCCGTGTCGGGTCCGCAGGCCAGCAAGAGCGCGACCGTGGACACGAGCAACCTTGCGGCGGGCGACACGCTCGAGCTCGAAAACGGCCTCTCCGTAACCGTCACCGCAGTCGAAACCGGCCTTACGACCAGCTACAGCGACGACGTGAAGACCGGAGTTAGCGTGACCTACGTCAACAACGGCACTTCGGAGGCATCGTTCAACACGTACGATTGGAAGGGGCAGGATGCCAACGGGGCGCTTTCCTACAGCACTTACTATACGGAGAGCACCAACGCGCTCAATTCCGGGGAGCTTGCCGCAGGCGGGAGCACGTCGGGAACCGTGTACTTCGATGGCGACATCTCCAAGGTTCTCTACTATTCCAGCATGTTGTCCGACTCGGCTGCCGGAACTTGGAACCTGTAGTAGCTAGCGGGGCGCCCGCCTCTGGCTGGTCGCCAGTGTCGCGCGATGCATCTTGCCGATGCCCGGGTTCGAATCTGGTGAGCTACAATGGCTAGCGGCAATGGCAAACGCCGGAAGAGGAAGAAACACGTGAACGAGCTTCTAACAGAAGAGCTGCTAGACGAGCTGATAGACAGCGCAAGCCCCGAAGACGTGGTGGACAAGTACCGCTTCGACGATTCCAGCCTGTCGGATTGCCTGCAGAAACTTGCCAATGCGAAGGGGATCTCGAGGGCGGAGGCGATCAGGCGCGCCGACCTCAACAACACGTTCGGATACCAGGTGTTCGTCGGGCAACGCGGCGCTTCGCGCAACAAGGTGCTTCAGCTGGCGTTCGCGCTCGAATGCGACCTTCACGACGCCAACCGCCTGCTGCAAGCGGCTGGAGCCAGCTCGCTGTACTGCAAGAACCGCCGCGATGCCATCATCATCTTCTGCATCACGCACGGGCTGTCGCTGCAGAGCGCCAACGAGAAGCTGTTCGAGTTCGGCGAGGACACGATCTGCTAGGGGCTGCCCTGCCCGTTCGTGCTTGGCGCAGATTGGCGCAGCGCGTCTGCTAACATATGCCGCATGGACGAAGAACTCGAAAGACAACTCGAATGCCTGGCGCGCGAAGACAGCTACCGCGTAGACCAGACGCTTAAGGAAAACGCGCTCGAACGCACCGAGCGCGTTTTCCTAGTTGGCGCAGATGGTGCCGAGACCGGCCCGTTCGTGCGCAAGTACATCGATTCCAGGTCGGGCCTCGGCGCAGCCTACCGCAGGATATGGGAAGCGCAGCTTGCGGGCGCAAGGTTCGAGCACCTGCCGCGCATCGTCGAGAGCTACGATGCCGGCGAGCAGAGCGTGGTGGTGATGGAGTTCGTCGAAGGCCCCACGCTGGAGGAGCTGGTCGAGGCTCGTGGCGGCTCGCCTGAAGTTGCTGCAGAGGTGTTCCCCGCGCTATGCGAGGCGGTGCGCGAGCTGCACGAGTCCTTCGACCCGCCAATGATCCACCGCGACCTCAAGCCTTCCAACGTGATAGCGACGTTCGCGACAGTGCCATCGTTGGGTAGCGCGTTCTCTCCCGCGCCATCGTTGGGTCGCGACACCGCATTCAAGGAAGCTGGAGGGTCGAGCCATAGCGCGGTCGTTACAGCGTGCTGCAACACGGCAAGCGATTCGGAGTCTGGGGCGGCTGTGGTGCGTTGCGGCACGTCGAGCGATTCGAACCCCGAGACGGCTGTGGTGCGTTGCGGCACGTCGACCGATTCGAACCCCGAGGCAGCTGGGGTGCATTGCAGCATGGTGTCCGATTCGGACTCTGGGGTGGCTTCTGCAGCGCGTTGCGGCACGATGGCAAGCAGTTCCGCTCGGCCCGAAGGCTACGGTGGCACATCCGCGGAAGCGTCTCTCGTCAAGGTCACGATCATCGACCTCGGCATCGCCCGCATGTACGATTCGGCATCCACGCAGGACACTCGCAGGTTCGGCACCCGGGCATACGCTCCGCCGGAGCAGTTTGGATATATGCAAACCGACGTTCGCAGCGACGTGTACGCCCTCGGGATGCTGCTGGCGTTTCTAGCGATGGGACGCACTCCCTCCCCCGCCGAGGTGGGCAGCGGGTTCGAGGACTGCGGAATTCCGGAGAGCCTGCTCGAGGTCGCAGCGCGCGCCACCGCGTTCGACCCATCCAACCGATATCAGAGCGTAGCCGAGCTTTCCGTCGCTTTTGCTTCCGCCATGGGCGCGAAAGATCCTGCATGCGCTGCTGCAGCTCCGGAAGCCAGATGCGACACTTTCGATCCATCCATCAGGTACCAAAACATCGCCGAAAACCCTGGTGCTTTCGCTACCTCTCCTGGCATTCAAGGCCCCGGCCCAGCAGCAGTTCCCGGGAACATGCACGGCACAAGCACGTCGAATGTTACACCGGCAGAATTCACACAAGCTGCCGTTGCCGTGGAGAGCATCGGTGCCAGGCCCACCACGATGCAGGCACCTTCTCGGCGGAGTCGGGCAGTCCGGCGTATCGCCCACGGGGCCAGATCCACCTCGATACCGACACCCGCTCGGCCATCATGGCCGGTGATGATTCTCGGCATAGCCTGGGACGCAGTCCTCGCATTCTATGTGCTGGCAATCGCGCTGGGATGCATCTCGATAGTCGTTTCTCCCAGCGACATCACCTCGATTCCGCAGGGCACGCCGCTACCTGTCGTCTATGCCATATGCGTGCTTGCGTTCGCGTTGCTAAGCTGGCCAGCCTTGGCGCTGTGCTATCGCCGCCCGCTCGTGCGGTTTGCTCCCAATTTCGCAACGCGGCCTTTCCGCACGCGAATCTTGATCTGCGTCGCCGTCGTGTTCTCGACTTTGGTCGCACTCTTCATGCTCATGGGCATTTGCCTTGCCATCTTCGCTCAATGAGTTGAGCCTTGACAGAAATTCGAGGTCAACGGTTCAAAAACCCCAACACATGACGGTCCACCACGGGCTCATTGCGCTGTGGTCCATGGAGGGTGGAAATTCAGACACTATATATTGTGTTTGGAAGCAGAATATGGCCGCTCGACACAATTCCGGCCGGACGTAGCAACTGCAGTGGTCGCGTTCAAGCGTCATGTGCTGGGGTTTTTGAACCATCGAGGCGCGATTCTTGTCAAGAACCACAAGCGAAGAGCTTTCGGGGGACAAAACGAACGGCTAGAGAGCCACGACACCCCGCCCGAAGGGAACACTATCTTCCTTTCCAAAGCCTTGCCCGTTGACGCCACCAGTAAGCAGCGGAGCCGCAATATCAAGATTCTCCCGCAGCCACGCTCGCCCGCTGCCTACAAGGCAGCATTAATCTGCATAGCGACGATGCCACTCAATGCCGATGATCCGCCGAGCAGATAGCATGTGCCAATTTCGCCCCTATGCGTGCCGATCCACTGCGAAGCCTGAGTGCCGTCGTTGGACGGCGAAAGCAGAAGCACGCCGCTCTGACTGCCCACAAGCGCACCGCCGGCCAAGGCATCGGGGAAGTTTTCGCCCGAAGCCACTGCAACCGTTCCAGCCGACATGCCCTCGGCCATTGCGTGCTTTGCGATTTCCCGGGAGGTGTCGTAGCGAGATTCGCCAGACCAGCGCTCGACATCGAACCCAGCACTGCGAAGTGCAGATTCTGCCGCAGGCTTCACGGCATTGTCACCGCCAACGATTACGACACGCTTAATAGAGCTGTTGGCTTTAATGGCGCCGACTGTATCCTCCGAGAGCGTGCCGTCGCCTTCCGTTAGATACACCGGGTAGTTCTGAGCGTAGGCGAAGGGACTTGCCGAAAGCGAATCCCAAGGCGCACCACCAGGAGCTACAACGGCAGTATCGGGCGCGGCTAGGCTGGCAACCTCGTCTGCCACCTGAGCCGCTGTCTCCTGGCGCGATTGACCGAAGACGCGTTCGACCGTGCAGCCATCCGCCTTCAATGCGTTTTCGACGTTTGCGGATACCGCTGCAGTACCGCCCACGATGTAAACGGTCTCGGCGCCCAGACGGGAAATCTCGGAAGAAGCCTCATCGGATAGATTGTCGGAATCGGTCAGCAGCACCGGCGCGCTAAGCGCACCTGCCAGCGCCGAGGCGCCAAGAGCGTCGGGGAAGTTCTCGCCAGATGCCAGCACGACGCTGTCTGCCGTAGTGAACCCTGCAGCCGAGATTTCCGCCATCGTGTTGTAGCGCGAATCGCCGGACAAACGCGTGGAAGCTATGCCGGAAGTGGTTTGCGCCGTATACGTTGCTGCGACATTGCTGGGCACTTCAGCGGGGGTATAGGCCTTGCCGTCTGCGCTGCTCATCCACTTGCCGGTGTATCGATCTCCGCTCGGAGTTGGAAACTCACCCGAACGATACAAGCTTGCTCCCTCGAAGCTAAATGTATTCCCCAGCTTTATGCTTGCCAAAGAGTCGCAACGATAGAACATGGAACCCATGTTTGTCACGTACGACGTATCGAAGCTAGAAATATCGAGGGCTAGGAGCTTAGAGCAGCCATAGAACATGCTGTACATGGAGTTTGCATTCGATGTGTCGAACCCCGAAAGGTCGAGCGATGTGAGGGATTTGCATCCGCTGAACATGGAACTCATGTCCGTCACATATAGAGTTTCGAAGTGCGACAGGTTAAGGGATTTGAGCGAATAACAGTCAGCGAACATACCATACATATTCGTCGCATTTGCCGTGTCGAAGGACGAAAGGTTGAGAGACGAAAGCTTCGAACAACCATGGAACATATAGCTCATGTCCGTCACTCTCGAAGTGTCGAAAGATGACAAATCCAGAGATCTGAGCGACGAACAATTGTAGAACATCGAACTCATGTCCGTTACCTTCGAGGTATCAAGACCAGACAAGTCTACCGACGAAAGCTTAGGACAGCTATAGAACATCATGTCGGTACTTGTGGCGGAAACACCCTGTTCGAAAGTCGCCGTCTTGATTTGGTCCCTGTAGCTCGACCATAGACACCAGCGTTCCAACTCACCGGAAGCCGCCCCGTTTGCCGGACGCACGACCAAGTTGCCATCGGCATCGATCGACCATTCGCAGGTACCGCTTGTGGTCCAATCGGCGATGTACCCATCCGATAGCGCGAGCGAAGCGTCGCTGGACTCGGACTCGGTATCGAAGCTTTCCTGTCCAGCATACGCCAGCGATGGCAGCAATCCCATCGTCAGCACAAAGGAAAGAATCAGCTTGAGCGCGGCACCCTTCATGGTTGTCCTCTTCTGCATGGTCACACCCTCCCTAGCGGTTAACCTACACGCTCAAATTCTACACCGACCGGCCGTAAACCCGAAGTAACGAATGTAGGCTCAAGAGCATTCAAACAATGGGGCACGCTTCGGCGACTTGTCGCGCAGGGTCGACCTCTTGACAAAAATTCGAGGTCAACGGTTCAAAAACCCCAACACATGACGGCTCATCAAGGGCTCATTGCGCTGTGGTCCATGGAGGGTGGAAATTCAGACACTATATATTGTGTTTGGAAGCAGAATATGGCCGCTCGACACAATTCCGGCCGGACGTAGCAACTGCAGTGGTCGCGTTCAAGCGTCATGTGCTGGGGTTTTTGAACCATCGAGGCGCGATTCTTGTCAAGAGCCACGAGCGAAGAGCTTCCAAGGGACTAAACGAACAGCTAGAGAGCCACGAACCCCCATCCGAAATAAAGCTCCTCTTTTCCAAAGCCTTGCCCGTTGACGCCACCTGCAAGCAACAAAGCCGCAATGCCTAGGCTCGCCCGCTGCCACGCTCGCCCGCTCCCAACGAGCGGCTCGGAAGCCAAGACACCCCGCCCGAAGGGAACGCATCTTCCCTTCTAAAGCCTTGCCCGTTGACGCCGCCAACAGGCAGCGGAGCCGCAATGCCTGAGTTCGCCCGCAGCCACGCTCAACCGCCGTTCGCTGTGCAAAATGCAAAATCTTTGCCAACTTATGTAGACTCGCCCGCCGAAAGTGCTATTTTCTAAAAGTCGCAAAGGAGACATCAACGGTGATTCGCAACGCAGCATATTATTTCGGCTTCGCCTATTTTACCTATCGATTTTTCGATGGGCACGATGCCGGCTGCGCCGAAACCTCGTAGATTCTCGTTTTGCACGAAGAGAAGGAACCACGAAGTATCGAACCTCTGCAGCCGCCAAGCTGTGGAGGTTTTTTATTTCCGCAGCTTGCAGAGGGGCACCCGGGAAGACTCGCCAGGTGCCAGCGTGGGGTGTGTCGGACCGGCGACTTCTGCAGCGAAGCGAAGCCTGAGCCGGTACGATATACCCCGCGGTGGCACCCAAGGAGA
>CAVFRF010000047.1:0-3248 GCA_963624975.1 Bacteroidaceae bacterium | reverse complement strand
CGTGAGCACCGCCGAGTATTATGCCTCCGCCGCAGGTCCGGTGGCTCCGCGTCCTCTGCATAGCGCGCTGGACCTTTCGAAGCTGGAGTCCACGGGCTTCTTCCCACGAGATTGGGAGGAAGAGCTGGCGGAGTACCTGCGAGAGCTGTGCGAGCGCTGATCGAAGTTCGCACGTTGCCCGATGTCACTCGCGGTTTTTGCAGATATTGCGGCTATAATGCGAAGCCGTGCTTGGATAAGCGTGCTTTAAACGAGCTGCAGTGTGCTGCGTCCTTCTCGTGCCGGCTTACCAGGTCCCTAATGCAGCTGGAACATTCGCGATCCGACAAGCCCGGCAGGATCGCAGTTGCAGGAGCAGCGCGCGCAGGCGCGACTCCCGTGCCCCGGCTGCACGTACTGGGCAGGTAAACCGGGTGAGAGAGGACAGCATTCTTATGCAACAAGGCAAATCGTTGGCACCGCTTCTGATGGTGCTCTATGGCAGTGCGTTTCTGGCCGGCTTCAACGAGAATCTCATGAACATGGCGCTCATGTCGATCATGAGCGAGTTCGGCATCGACTCCGTGACCGTGCAATGGACGGTGACGGGCTACATGATCGTGGCCACCGTCGTGGTGATGAGCATGGCGTTTCTGTACAGGCGCATCAAGCTGCGCACGTTGTACTTCGCGGCCGCGGCTTTCAGCTTCGTCGGGTCGGTCCTGGGCATCTTCGCGTTCAACTTCGTGACCCTCATGGTCGCGCGACTGGTGCAGGCGGTGGGCAGTGGCATCTTCATCCCGCTGATGATGAACACCGTGCTGGCCGTGACTCCCAAGAACAAGCTCGGCGTGTACCTCTCCATCGGTAGCTGCATGATCACGTTCGGGCCGGCGCTGGCACCAGTGGTGTGCGGCGGCGTGGTCACGGCGTTCGGGTGGCACGCGATCTTCGTGGTGCCCTCGGCGGCCATGGTGGTTCTTGCGGCCATCGCCGTGCCTTCGGTGCGCAATCTCGAGAACTTCGACGCGCGCCTCGACGTGCCGTCGGTGCTGCTTTCGGCCGTGTTTCTCACCGGGCTGAGCCTGGGGATGGTGCAGCTCACCATCGACGCGCTGGTGGCTGGCATCGCGCTGGCGGCCGCGGCGGTTTCGGCGGTGCTCTTCGTGATGAGGCAGACGCGCTGCGCCAACCCGCTCATCGACATCGCTCCCATGAAGAGCATCGCGTTCTGGCCGTCCATCGTGCTCACCACCATCGCCATGATGGGCAGCTTCAGCTGCAGCGTGCTGTTGCCGATGTACTTCGAGGGAGCGATGGGATTCACCGCGTTCTTGGCGGGGCTGATCATCCTTGTGCCGGTGCTCATCAACGCGGGCACGTCGCTTCTGGGCGGGCGCATCATGGACAGGCGTGGCGAGTGGCCGCTGCTGCCCTGCGGCTATGCTGTGACGGGCGCCGGCTTCGCGCTCATCGCGGTGTTCTGCAGCTCCATGGTGCTGCCGGCGGTATTCGTCGGAGTGATCCTGGTGCTGGGCGGCACGGGCCTGATCTTCTCGCCGTCGCAGACCGCGGGCTTCAAGACGCTCACCCCAGAGCAGAACCCGTTCGGCGTTACGCTCTCCACCACGTTCGTGCAGATCGCCGCGTGCGTGGCGCCGTCGCTGTACACGGGCATCCTCTCCAGCGCGCAGGCCAACGCGCTTGCGGCGGGGGCCACGTCTGAGATTGCGATGGCCACTGGATTCGCAATGCCCATGACCGTGGCATCCTGCGTGGCCCTGGCTGGGTGCGCGATCGCCTTCGTCTACACGCGCAGCGGCGTGATTCGCAAGGCCATGAAGCGCAACATCGAGAATTTGTAGCCGCCATATGCCGCAATGGGAGTGTCGGTCCACATGCGATGCTTTCATTCAAAATACTTAATAGAAGCTCAATTGGGGAAATATTAAGTATTTTGAATGCAGCAGCGTTGCTGTTTGGTGCCTTGACAAGAATTGGGCCTCCACGGTTCAAAAATGCCGACAGATGACGGTCGAGCGCATGCCGAACGGGATATCGATGGAAGGGCTGGTCTATCGCATCACTATATGTTGTGTTTTGTTGCGGATTTTTTGCGTCAGACACAACGACACCAGTCGCTCGTTCGCAACCTTCTCGCGCGTGATCGTCATGTGATGGGGTTTTTGAACCGTGCGCCCCGATTTTCTGTCTTTTACAAATCGCAAACGCTGCAGCTTGCGTGCGCCGGCGGGTGTAGTTGTCGGGCTGCTCGCCTAAACGTGTAGAATACCTTGGGTTATACCAATCACCCTACAGATTCGAACACGATATCGCGCCGCCGCGGCTGCGCCACGCCGCCCCCGCGCGCAGAAGGAACACTCATGTCGGCATTGTCAGACCAGATCGCATCTAGGCGCACGTTCGCCATCATCTCGCACCCCGACGCGGGCAAGACCACCCTCACCGAGAAGCTGCTGCTCTACAGCGGCAGCATCCAGACGGCCGGCTCGGTGAAGGGCAAGGCCAGCGCCAAGCACGCGGTGTCCGACTGGATGGACATCGAGAAGGAACGCGGCATCTCTGTCACTTCCTCGGTGCTGCAGTTCAACTACGGCGGATGCTGCGTCAACATCCTCGACACACCCGGGCACCAGGACTTCTCGGAAGACACCTACCGCACGCTCATGGCCGCCGATGCCGCGGTGATGGTGATCGACGGCGCCAAGGGCGTGGAGGCCCAGACCAAGAAGCTCTTCAAGGTGTGCACGCTGCGCCACATCCCCATCTTCACCTTCGTGAACAAGCTCGACCGCGAGGCCCGCGATCCGTTCGACCTCATGGAGGAAATCGAGACGGTGCTGGGCATCGGCACCTATCCCATGAACTGGCCCATCGGCAGCGGCATCAACTTCCGCGGGGTGTTCGACCGCCAGAGCCGCCACGTGCTGGCCTTCGAGGGCGAGGGTCGTGGCAACTCCACCAAGAAGGTCGCCGAGGTGGAGGCGGAGCTTGGCGCCCCCGAGATGGACAGCCTCATCGGCGAGGACAACCACCGCAACCTCATGGACGACATCGAGCTGCTCGACGGCGCGGGCGACGAGCTGAACCTCGACGACGTGGCCTGCGGCAAGCTCTCGCCGGTGTTCTTCGGCTCGGCTCTCACCAACTTCGGCGTGGAGCCCTTCCTCAAGGAGTTCCTGCGCCTGGCACCTTCGCCCCGCGCCTACGAGGACACGCTCACGGGCGAGATGGTCGCGCCCGACGGC
>CAVFRF010000046.1:0-67117 GCA_963624975.1 Bacteroidaceae bacterium | reverse complement strand
CCAGCACGTTGCGCTCGTCGTTGCCCAGCGTGCCGCCGAGCATCTCGAACAGCACCAGCCCTAGCGAGAACAGGTCGGACCTCGTGTCGGCACGCCTGCTGTCGGCAATCTGCTCGGGTGCCATGTAGTGCAGCGTGCCGGCGACCCGGGTTTCCAGCACGCCGCCGACCTGCACCATCGTGCGGGCCACGCCTAGGTCCATGAGCTTGGGCGAGCTGTCGGGCAAGAGCATGATGTTGGCAGGCTTGATGTCGCGGTGAGCCAGCACCCGGCCGTCGAGCCGGATGTGCTCGAGCGCGCTGACGATGCCGATCGCCACGCCGATGGAGGTCTCGGGCGAGATGCCGCCCCTGCGCATCGCGTCGAGAAGCGAGATGCCGCGCACGCGCTCCATCACCAGGAAGGGGAGACCTGCAGCACTCCCGACAACGCCCCCGGCGGCGCCCCCGGCCGTGCCCCTCGCGAGGCCGCGCACGATCGATGGATGCGACAGGCTGCACAGCAGCAGCGACTCGCGGGCGAAGCGCTCCGCCATCGCCGTGCCCGCAAGCTCGGGACGCAGGACCTTCACGGCCACGTCTAGCTGCTGCCGCGTGTCGAGCGTGGCGCGCCCCGCGAACACCCGGCTGGCCGAGCCTTCTCCCAGCGCAGACTCGATGCGCACCGTGCCGCGCCTGCCCTTCGGTGTGCAGAATTCGAGAATCCTGCCAATGCCATTGATTTTGCCATCGTTTACGTTCATACTTCGAACTCCCCAAGGCCTCTCGTTTCCAGAGAGGTGATTTCCAATGAAAACCAGATACCGCAACGCAGGTCGCACATGCCTTGCCTGCATGACCTTGCTAGCAGGTATAGCATCCGTATCTTCCTGTTCTGTTAAACCAAATCCAAACGAATCCTTAACCGATTCCAACCGTGTTGAACAATCCCCCGAGGACTTTCAGGAAAGTGGAGGCGATGGGGGAGCAGGAATCGGCGGGGCAACCGCCGGCGCGGGCAGTGCGAATGGCACCGGCAGCGGGCAAGGCGGCTCGCAGTCGCAGCTCACCTCGCTGGTGGCAGATGCGGGCTCGGACGGCTTCGCGCTGTGGTCGCAGGGCAAGCTCTCGGTAACCGACGGCACGGGCAGCAACCTGCTGTTCGAGATAGACCCCACGGCATGGCGCACGCGCACGTGGGCGAACCTTGAGATAGACGGTGCTCTGGCCGCCTCGGGCGGGGTGAGGTCGGAGTGGATGGCGACCTCGGGTTCGGTGCGGGCCGGATCGCTGCTCTCGGGAGATGCAGAGATAGACCACGTGCTGGCCTTCGACCTGAGCACCGAAGCGCTGAACGCAGACGACCTGCAAGCCAGCGCGGTGAAGGCCACGGGCCTCGAGGCCGACAGCTCGGTGTTTGGCAAGACGATCGCCGAGGTCGCGCAGGCCGCTTCGCTGTCGTCGGACTACGCAGTGCTGAGCGAAGCCGGCGTGGGCTACCTGGCTGCCGAAGACGTGAGCGCCGCCAGCATCTCGGCCGTGGCCTCGGTCCTGCGCATCGTGGATGCCGTGACCGCGAACGTCGAGAACCTAAACGCCAACTCTGCCTCCATCGGTTCGCTTTCTGCCGGCAGCGTGGATGCCGGCAGCGTCGGCAGCTCCAACCTCAGCGCGCAGCGAGGCGAGTTCGGCAGCCTCAGCTCGGGCAGTATGGCGGCCGGCACGTCGACGTTCGGCAGCGTGAGCGCCGAGTCGGCATCGCTCGACTCGCTGAGCGCTGGCTCGATCGCAGGTGCGCTCGACGGATTCCGGGTGGATTCCAGCAGCGCCGGCATAGCCGCATTCGCATCGGTAGGCGCCGACGGCGACGGCAGCGCCTATGCGGCCACCATCACGACCGACCCGGGGGTAGACGCGCTGATGGTCACGCCGCTCTATCAGGGCGACCAGTTCCAGGTCACCTACGAGGTGGAGAACCTGGGCGAGGGCACGTGGCGCATAATCCGCAGGTTCCCGCAAGAGCAGCTTGAGGAGATGTCGCAGGGCACATTCGCCCCCATAGGCGAGCGCTACGCCTGCTGGCTGGCCGTCGACTTCGGCTAGCCCGGGCGCGGCACCGTGCTGGCAGCGCGGGCGCGTCGACGCGGGCGCGTCGACGACCGCACTCGCGCTTTTCGGACTGCAAGTAGCACGAAAAGGGGCTACCATGGAGTGCGGATGATAGAAGCCGGACACCCCTAGCCGCTTCTGTTCGATCTTGCACGTACCACACAATCCCATTGCCGCACGCTAGGCAGCGCATAGCTGCATGCTGCGGTCCGCATGCAAGGAGGAACACGATGGCAGACGAGAGCACGAACGGGCCCACCGAGCAGGAAGACGCGCCCAAGCACAAGTACAACATTCCCGACCTCAAGAAGATGCGCAACGCCAAGGCCCCGCTGGCCGAGGGCTCGAGCGTCAAGAAGGTCATCGGAGTTGTGAGCGGCAAGGGCGGCGTGGGCAAGTCGCTGGTCACCACGCTGCTGGCTTCCAAGGCCGCACGCGAGGGTCTGAAGACCGCGGTGCTCGACTCCGACATCACCGGCCCCTCGATTCCGCGCGCGTTCGGCATCTCCGAACACGTGAGCACGATGGTCGACGGCAACATGCTGCCGGTGGAGTCCAAGGGCGGCATCAAGGTGATGTCGCTCAACCTGCTGCTCAAAAACGACACCGACCCCGTGATCTGGCGCGGTCCGATCATCGCGGGCGTGGTCAAGCAGTTCTGGTCGGAGGTCGCGTGGGGCGACATCGACGTGATGTTCGTGGACATGCCTCCCGGAACGGGCGACGTGGCCCTCACCGTGTTCCAGTCGCTGCCCATCGACGGCATCGTGATCGTAACGTCGCCGCAGGAGCTGGTGGGCATGATCGTGGGCAAGGCCGTCAACATGGCCAAGGATATGAAGGTTCCGGTGCTGGGCATCGTGGAGAACATGAGCCACATCGTGTGCCCCGATTGCGGCAAGCGCATCGACCTCTTTGGCGAGAGCCATCTGGACGAGATCGCCGAGGAGTACGGCATCGCCAACAAGGCCAGCCTTCCGATGGATCCGCAGGCCGCCAAGGCCGTGGACGCGGGCGCCATCGAGAGCTTCGAGCAGAGCTGGCTCGACGATTTCTACAAGGCGGTAGTGGAGTAGCAGCCGCCGTGTCACGCGCGTGCTCGCACAGCGCGAACGCAGCAGCAAACGGGGGATGCGGCTAGCCGAACCAATCGGCAAGCCGCATCCCCCGTCGTGCGTCTGGCAGGCGGTGCGCGAAAGCGCAGCCTCGATCGCGCCGGACGTGCTCTATGGTATGAAGTCGCGCGGAAGCGGGTCGTTCTTGTAGGTGGTCTGCTTGCGGTACTGGCTGGGCGTTACTCCATGGTATTGCTTGAAGATCTTCACGAAGTACGACTGGTCCGAAAAGCCCACTTCGTGGCATATGTCGTTGATGCTCTCGCCTGTTTCTGTTAGCAACTTGGATGCCAGATTGACCCTGAGCTGGTTGATGTATCCGCGAAACCGGCAGTTCATCTGCTGGGAGAACAGCCTCGAAAGATGCGAGGGATGCACGTACACGCCCTCCGCCACGGTGTTGAGCGAAATCTCGTTGTCGGTAAAGTGCTTGTCGATAAAGTCGAGTGCAGCATCGATGACCTCAGAACACGCCTCGGGTGCGGAGTGCTGCTCTACCTCCTCTAGGTTCACGATCGGGTTGGCAACGTCTACCACCTTCTCGCCGATGAGGATGGTAACCATCTCGGCAAGCGCCATCACGTAGTCGATGTCGCCATGTGGCAGTCCCTCCAGATATGCCCTCAAGTCGTGCAGGCTTGCCGCATCGATGTTGTTGCGCGAAAGGGCGTGTTTCTGCAATATCTCGTTGGGATCAGTGGTGAGGATGGGGCCAACCTGCAGCACCGACATCACGTGGCCGTTCTTGACCACCGGAACCATGATGTTGGTGAGGCCGAACGGGCACGTATATATTAGATGCGTGCTGTTGGCGCTCATGTCGGCCGACTTCTCGAACAAGTGCTCGATGTTGATGCTCTCGCCGCTGATGGCGGCCAGGCGCTTGCAAAAGCACTTTCCGAGATGGTGCGGGGGAATCTCCATGGCGATTCCGTTGGATCGCCCGATCACGAGGCATTCGTGATCCATGGTTACGTTGATGAGCTTGGCTGCCACGCACAGACGGTCGAATATCTGGGGCATTGCCGCCCGATTTTCTCTCTCGAGGTCGAGTTCGTTTTGAGTCATGACAGACTCCCTTCACGCTATCGAATGACATCGGGGCGCAGGCGAACAACGCATATGCAAGTGAAAGATGCGGGCGCGACAGCCAAGCTGGCTGGTATCGCGTTGAATAGTCAAACGGTACAAATAACCTTCTCGCCAACCCCAGAGATAGGTTATAGCAAATAAATCACCAAAGCTGGTCAACATTAAGCACAATCAATTCTTCCTTTGGCAAATTCTTGTTCAAAAATCGCAGACCTCGGCAAGCTTTTCCCAAAACCGATTAAAAATCGAAAAAATTGACCTCTCAATGCAGGCTTGCAAATTCCTATCTTCCGCAAATCGCGCTCCATAAACTTCAAGGTGCGCAAAGGGTTCGAGGGTCCGAGCAGTCGAAACAGTCGACGCAAGGACGAACCCGATGCAATCAAAGCAAGCACATGCAAGCACAGGACAAGCAACTAGCAGATAGATGGGAGGGGGCGCAATGTCAGGAGCAAATGGCGCAGCGGGCGGCAAGAACAGGACCGTGCTGATCGTCTCTATGATCATAGTGATCGGATTCACGCTCTTCGGGGCGGTGTTTCCGGATGCTCTGGCCGTAGGCGTGAACGCAGTCAACTCGTTCCTCTGCGACGACCTGGGGTGGTTCTACCTCATAATGACGTTCGCTTTCCTGATCTTTGGACTGGCAATAGCCATCTCCAAATATGGAAAGATCAGACTCGGCAGAGACGACGAAAAACCGGAGTTCAGCAACTTCCAGTGGTTCGCCCTTCTGTTCGGTGGCGGAATCGGAATCGGTCTAGTGTTCTGGGCCGTTGCGGAGCCGATGATACACTACGCCACAGGTCCGATGGACGATCCTTTCACGGCAGAAGCCATGCGAACGGGCATGAGGCTCGCGTTCATGCACGAAGGCGTGCACTGCTGGGGGCTGTTCGGAGTGGTCGGACTGGCGCTGGCGTACGCCCAGTACCGCAAGAATCGCCCGTTCCTCATCAGTTCGTCGTTCTACCCGCTCATCGGAGAGCGCGTTAACGGATGGATCGGATATACCGTCGACATCATCTCGGTGTTCGCCACGGTGTTCGGCATATCCACGAGCCTCGGTCTTGGAGCTTTGCAGATAGCCGGCGGGTTCGGATATATATGGGCTATCGAAACCAATCCGGCGTTCACGGCGATACTCATAGGCATCATCACGGCGGTGTTTACCCTGGCTACGGTTTCGGGTCTGCACAAGTGGATGGCCAAGATCGTGAACATCAAGGTTTGGCTGGCAGTCGCGTTCATGGTGTTCCTGCTGGTGTTCGGTGGCTTTGTGTTCATCATGCAGCACATGACCGACACCCTCGGAGCCTATATCTCCTCGTTCATAGGCCAGTCGCTGTGGTACGGAGACCCCGAATGGCTCTCGTCCTGGACGGTGTTCTACTGGGCATGGTGGATCGCATGGTCTCCCTTCTGCGGGCAGTTCTTTGCCCGAGTGTCCAGGGGCCGCACGGTGCGCCAGATGGTGTTGGGCGGAACGTTTCTGCCGGCAGGCTTCTCCTTCTTCTGGATGACGATCTACGGTGGTGCGGCTTTCTTCCAAGATGCCGCTTCTGGCGGAGCAATCCAGGCCGCTGTGAACAACGACTACACCACGGCGCTCTACGCACTGCTCCAGCAGCTGCCGCTGTATCAGGTCACCGGACCTCTGGCTCTGTTCCTCGTACTCATCTGCTTCGTGGGAGCTGCCGATTCTGCGACATTCGTGCTCCCCATGCTCACGATGGGCGGCGAGATGGATCCGCCCAAGAAGTACCGCGCATTCTGGGGCATCGCACAGGGAGCCGTGACGATCGTGCTCATCCTTGCGGGAGGCGAGGCGGCGCTCAAGACGCTGCAGACAGCTTCGGTGGTGGCGGCCTTCCCGTTCATATTCGTGCTGATATTCATGTGCGCCGGCATCTACATATCGCTCAAGCAGGAGTTCGACCCCGATGCAGACACAACTCCGCTAATGGACCGGCGCAAGAAGAAGAAAGACAGGGTGCCGGAAGAGCCAGAAACACTCGAAGCGCTCGAAGCACCCGATGGAGCCTAGCGCAAGCTGGGCGCAAGGACCCCGAAGCGGGCCTCGCGATACACAGGGAATGCGAGGCGCGAGGCCCGCTGCACAGGGAGGTTCGAACAAGGCTCTAATCGCCTGACGAGGCGATGGACGATGGCAGGCAAGTCGCAAATGCATGCAAGTGGCAAGTAGCAAGTGTCAAGTTGGTTGGACCGGTAAGGCAAGGCAAACAGTTTTAAGGAGGCTAGCTATGGCAACGATGGAAGATCTGCAGAAGGCTGTTGTACAGGGCAACGCGGTAAAGGCAGACAAGCTTAGCAAGGAGCTGCTCGACCAGGGCGTGGCTCCGCTCGAGATCATCAACGATGGCCTGATTGCAGGCATGACCGAGGTGGGCGTGCTGTTCAAGGCCAACAAGGTGTTCGTTCCCGAGGTTATCGCGGCGGCAGAGGCCATGGACAAGGGCGTTTCGATCGTCAAGCCGCTTATCGCAGCTGGCGACATGAAGAGCCTGGGCACCGTGTACCTGGGCACCGTCAAGGGCGACCTGCACGACATCGGCAAGAACCTCGTGCTCATGATGCTCGAGAGCGCCGGCTTCAAGGTCATCAACGCAGGCATCGACGTGGCGCCCGAGACCTTCATCGAGGGCGTGAAGGAGCACAAGCCCGACATCGTGGCTATGTCCGCTCTTCTCACCACCACCATGCTGCACATGAAGGACACCATCGAGCTGCTCAAGGAGGAGGGCCTGCGCGACGACGTGAAGGTCATCATCGGCGGCGCTCCCGTATCGCAGGACTTCTGCGACGAGATCACGGCCGACGGCTATTCGCCCGACGCGGTTTCGGCAGCCGACCTCTGCAAGAGGCTGATGAACGTCGAGTAGGCGTACAGGAAAGACTGATTTGAGGAAACGTTAGGAGGAGTTGTTGTGTATAGGACCAAGAGTTTGTACACCACGGCTGGTTTCCAGGTTCAGCAGAACCTTCACTGGGAGATGCTGACAGACGACCAGTGCGAGGCGGTTCTCGTAAGGGCGCTCGAGCTGCTCGAGAGGACCGGCTTCGAGGCGAAGAGCGATGCAGCCTGCAAGATCTTTGCCGACGCAGGATGCCGAGTCGAGGGAGGCCGCGTGCGCATTCCCTCCGCTAAGAGCGAATGGGCTTTGCGCGTGGCGCCTTCCCGCGTGACGCTTTGCGACCGCGAGGGCAACAGGGCCATGGTCCTCGAGACCAACCACGTGCACTACGGCCCCGGATTTGCCTGCAAGCAGATTCTGGACGCCAATGCCGAGGCACCTCGCGACTTCACGATCGCCGATGTGGAGAAGGTCGGAATGCTGGTCGACAGCCTTCCCGGAATCGACTTCGCGATGTCGGGCGGCGTGCCCACCGACGTGCCGGCGAAGACCGCCGAGGTCCACGCGTTCAAGGCGCTGCTGGAAACCACCGTCAAGCCGATCGTTCAGAACGTGAAGTGCATGAACCAGGCCAAGGCCGTCTACGACCTCGCAGTCGCGGCCGTGGGTTCCGAAGACAAGCTGCGCTGGGATCCCTGCGTGGTGCTGCACGTGGCAGCCGACGAGAGCCTGCTCATCAGTGGCGAGGCACTCGACATCGTGGCCTTTGCAGCCGAGAAGGGCATCCCCGTGGTGTTCTCCAACGAGCTGATCGCCGGCCACACCGCTCCCTCCGAGAGCGCCGGCGTGCTCATCGTGGCGCTGGCCAACTCCATCGCAGCTCTTGTGCTGTCGCAGGCGGTTGCCGAAGGCGCACCGTTCATCACCGGCGGATTCTTTGGCAGCTGCGACGTGGACAACCAGATGGTGCCCTATGGCGCACCCGAGGTGAGCCTCCTCGGCGCCGGCTACGCCGGAGTGCTTCGCTACCTGCGCATCCCCTCGTTCGGATTCGCGGCAGCCACCGACTCCAAGATGTCCGATGCCCAGCTAGGTCTCGAGTCCGCCATGTCGACCCTCACGGCCGGCCTTGCGGGCACCAACCTGATTCACGGCGCGGGCACCGTCGAGAGCGGATGCGCGTTCAGCCTCATGCTGCTCACCCTGGCCGATGAGCTGGCGGCCATCACCAGGCGCATCATGCGCGGCGTCGAGATGGACGAGGATCGCCTCGCCCGCGGCGTGATCGACGAGGTCGAGCCCGGCGGACACTACCTCGGCACGTTGCACACGCGCTACTACTTCAAGTCGGAGCAGTTCTGGCCCACGCTCATGAACCGCAAGCGCATCGACGACTGGGCAGCAGAAGGCTCCCTGTCGCTGGGCGACCGCACGGTCAACAAGACCGAGGACCTGCTCAACTCGTATCAGAAGGCAGCGATTCTGGCGGACGGCTCCAAGGAGTTCGCTGCAATCGTCGACAAAGTCGATGCGGCTGGATAAGGAGAAGCAGAAATGAGAACAAACCTGTATGCAAATACCGGTGTGAAGATGAACGTCTTCTCCGAGGCCCAGTGCCAGGAGCTTGTGTTCGCGGCAACTGAGGCCATGTGGAAGACCGGCACCGAGTTCCATGATCCGGAATCCATCGAGATTCTGAAGAAGGCGGGATGCACGGTAGACGGAATTAGGGTCCGCATCCCCGCTCACATCACCGAGCGCGCACTGCAGACGTGCCAGAAGCACATCGTGCTGTGCAACAGCAGGACCGGCGAGCGCGAGCTGTTCCTCGAGGGAGGCAACTCCTACTTCGGGTCCGGCCCGTGCACCCCGTTTACCCGCAACCCCTACACCGGCGAGCGCCACCGCGCGACACGTCAGAGCGTAGGCTGGGCTACCAAGGTTCTCGACGCGCTGCCCAACATCGACTATGCGATGTCGCTGGGCATCGTGCAGGACGTGCCGCTGCTCATCTCCGACCGTCATGAGTTCGAGCAGCAGATCCTCAACACCGAGAAGCCCATCATCACGGTGTGCGTCGACCAGTATGGTCAGGAAGACTGCATCAAGATGGCCGAGATCGTGGCTGGCGGCGAGGAAGAGCTTCGCAACAACCCGTTCATCTGCCTGTACGCCGAGCCCATCTCGCCTGGCGTCCACTGCATCGAGGCAGCGCAGAAGATGGTCTACGGCGCCAAGAAGGGCCTGCCCACCATCTACACGCCCTGCATCATGGCAGGCGGAACCGCACCTGCGACTATGGCAGGCGTTATGGTCCAGGGCCTGTGCGAGTCGCTCAGCGGCCTCGTGCTCAGCCAGTGCACCAACGAGGGCGCCCCGTTCATCATGGGCGGCGTGTACACGGTGCTCGACATGGGGTCCACGATCTTCTCCTACGGCGCTCCCGAGCTGAGCATCCTGCTGGCCGGACTAGCCGACGTGGCCCACTACCTGCACATACCGATGTTCGGTACCGCAGGCTGCACCGACTCCTGCATCATCGACGAGCAGGCCGGCGTCGAGGCCGCCATCTCCATGGCGATGACCAACATGTCGGGTGCAAACCTCAACCACGACACCGGCTATGCAGAGTACGGCACCACCTCCAACCTCGACCTGGTCGTTATCGCCGACGAGGTTCTGGGCATGGCCCGCAGGATCACGGCCGGCATCCAGACCACCGAAGAGACCCTCTCCCTCGAAGAGATCGAGAAGGTCGGACCCGGTGGACGGTTCTCCCCGGCAGAGCCCATCGAGGAGGAAGAGGGCATCTTCACTCCCAAGCAGAGCCGCGTGGACTACAAGAACCGCCTGGTTAACCGCGGCGCTCGCGAGATCTGGCAGAAGGCCGGCTCGAAGAGCCTCACTCAGGTGGCCAACGAGAAGGTTCGCGACATCATCGAGAACCACGAGGCCAAGCCGCTTCCCAAGGACGTCGTAGCCCAGGTGCGCGACATCGTTGAGAACGCCGTCGGACACATGCCCGGCGAATAGAGCCAGGCTGTACTGCTAGCTGGGTTTGCACAAGGTCATGAGAGGCCCGGGGCGGCTAGCAGCACAAGAGCGCGGAGGGGTTGCATCTGCGGATCGCAGCCCCTCCGCAAGCCCCGAAAAGCGAAGAGGTTAGCGGGCAGCACAGGGCTGCCGGAGTTCGAGAAGCATGTTTGAGGAGTGAGAGATCATGTCGTTGGTACTTGGGATCGATACAGGTGGCACCTATACCGACGGAGTGGTGATCGACAGGTCGGCTCGCAAGGTGCTTGCGAAGGCCAAGAGCCTCACGACGCGCGACGACCTGAGCCGGGGCATCATCGGTTGCATAAACGGCATGGAGTTCGACGACTTCGATAGCATCGAGATCGTGTCGCTTTCGACCACGCTCGCCACCAACGCCATCGTGGAAGGCGCCGGCTGCGAGGTCGGGCTGGTGATGATAGGCTTCGAGCCAAACGGCAACATCCCGTGCTCGGAGCTGCGCGTCGTGCCCGGCGGGCACAACGTGAAGGGCATCGCCAAGGAGCCGCTCGACGAAGATGCAGTGCGCGAGGCGCTGGAGTCGATGCGCGGCCAGGTAGACGCGATAGCCATCTCGGGATATCTGAGCGTGCGCAATCCAGAGCACGAGCTGCGTGTGCAAGAGCTAGTTCGTGAGGTGCTGGACTTGCCAGTGGTGTGCGCCCATCACCTCACGCGCTCGCTCGGGATTCACGAGCGCACCGTTACCGCGGTGCTCAACGCCAAGCTCATCCCGATCATCAAGCGACTGCTGATGTCGGTGCGCGCTTCTCTCGACGAGAAGGGCGTGGATGCCCCGATCATGGTGGTGAAGGGCGACGGCACGCTGGTGGGCGAGAAGCTGGCGCAGGAGAAGCCGATCGAGACCCTGCTCTCCGGTCCTGCGGCTTCGATCATAGGCGCGGGCTTCTTGTCCGGTGTGAAGGACGGCTTCGTGCTGGACATGGGCGGTACCACCACCGACATCGCGGTGGTAAAGGATGGCGTGCCCAGGGTCGACGAGGAAGGAGCCCGCGTGGGAGGCTTCCTCACCCAGGTGGAGGCCGCCTCGATCAACACCTACGGGCTTGGCGGCGACAGCTACATCCAGATGGATATGGGCCGCAACCTCCAGGTGGGGCCGCAGCGCGTGATTCCGATCTGCGTGGCGGCATCGGAATTCCCCTATCTCAACGACGAGCTGCGCAGGGTCATAGTGCCGTACGCCTATCTGCTGCGCTACGTGCAGGTGGTCGACTGCTTCAAGCTGCTCAACAAGCATGCCACGGCATCGCTGTCGGCCACGGAGCAGAAGGTGGTCGAAGCCGTCAAGGATGGTCCGCACACGTTCTTCACCATCGCCGAGCGCATCGAGGCCGAGCCCAACCTGCTCAACCTCGACAGGCTCGTGAACGTGGGCGTGCTGAGCAGGGTTTCGGTCACGCCGACCGACATCCTGCATGCGGCGGGCAAGCTCTCCACGTTCGACGTCGATGCATCCAAACGAGCGGTGAGCCTTCTTGCCAAGCGCTTCGACATGCAGATGGACGAGTTCATAGCCGTGGCCGCCGACCGCATCGTCGACGAGCTTTGCTACTGCAGCATCCAGAGCCTGGCTATCCACGAAGGCGCGAGGTTCAATCTCAAGGAAGACCCGGGTGCGGCATACTTCTTCGCCAAGCAGCTGCATCCCAGAGCCGGGGAGTACGTGACCTGCTCCATCAAGACCAACATTCCTCTCATCGGCATCGGCGCGCCCGTCGAGGCCTGGCTGCCCCGCGCTGCCGAGCGCATCGGAACGCAGCTCATCATCCCCGAGAACTCCGAGGTGGCCAACGCCATAGGCTCGGCAGTGGGCAAGGTTATCGAGTCGGTAAAGATCCTTGTGACCCCCGGCGAGAACAACGATGGCTTCAACCTGCACTCGGCATGGGAGATGAAGATGTTCGAGCGTCTCGAAGACGCCGTCGAGTATGGCAGGCAGTACGCCGTGGACAGGGCCCGCGAGGCTGCGCAGCAAAGCGGTGCCAGGAACATCGAGATCACGCTCAACTGCGAGGACGTTCAGGCGCAATCGGGCACGGGCGACAAAGACATCTACATCGAGACCCGTATCGAGGCCATCGCAACCGAGCAGCCCGAGTGGGAACGCGGCGACAGGAAAGAGCACTTCTTCGTGGACACCCGCGGAAGGGGAATGACGCTCAACGACTAGGGTGGCAAGCGCCTTCTCGTGCGAAGGCACGGCCGGACGCGCGAGAAGGCGAGTTCATAGGCGGTCAAGAGGTAGCGCATTGTTTGTTGGACTGGAACCGGAGCTGGCGTAGATGCGAAAGGCATCTGCCTCAGCCACAACGACAGGAGGTAAGGAAATGATTATCATCGGCGAGAAGATCAACGGCTTCATCCCCAAGACCCTGGCTGCCATCGAGGCCAGGGACGACGATTACATCAAGTACATCGCCAAGGGCCAGGCCGACGGCGGCGCCACCTACATCGACGTGTGCGCGGGCGTCAAGCCCGACGTGGAGATGGAGGTCATGGAGTGGCTCATCAACCTGGTGCAGGACACCGTGGACACTCCGCTGTGCATCGACAGCCCCGACCCCTCGGTTATCGTCAAGTGCATGCCAATGGCCAACAAGGTGGGATGCATGAACTCCATCTCCCTCGAGGAGGGCAAGTGCGAGACCGTGCTGCCGGCCATCCAGGGAACCGACTGGAAGGTCGTGGCGCTTACCTGCGACACCAACGGAATCCCGGACGACCCGGCCACCAAGTTCGACATCGCCAAAGAGATCATCAAGAGGGCCGAGGCCTACGGCATTCCGCACGACAACATCCTCATCGACCCGCTTGTGACCACGTTGGCCACCAACCAGCAGTCGATGGTGAGCTTCATCGAGACCATCCATCGCATCAAGGCCGAGTATCCCGACGTGCACATTACCTCGGGACTCTCCAACATCTCGTTTGGCATGCCGTACCGCAAGGCCATCAACACGCAGTTCCTGTCGCTCACCATGCAGGCTGGCATGGACAGCGCCATCATGGACTCCATGAGCGAGGATATGCTGGCCACGATGCACGCCACCACGGCTCTTATGGGCGTCGACCCCTATTGCGGAGCCTATCTCAGGGCCTACAAGGCCGGGCTGTTCCCCGTGAAGCCCGAAGAGTAGAAACGTTGGTTGGCATGAACGAGTTTGCATAGTTGCGACATAGCCGCTCTCGAGGTCGAGTGCTGCCCCTATCCGATGGAGACATCCCCTCCAAGCCTTGGCAACATTCCTCCAAAAGTGCCTGACCCCCTCCTTCCAGAGGGCGGCTTGTCGGGCAGGCGTTGCCTGCTAACCCTTCGCGGAAGCGGCCCTCTCTACGAGGGTCGCTTCTGTTTTGAGTGCGGGAGCCGGCCTCGCGTCTACAGATGCACCAGCATCAGACCGCAGAGAATGCCCACGATCACGGCCACTGTGGGACGCTTTGAGTGGAAGAGCGAGAAGGCCTCGGGCAGGATCTCGCCGAAGAGCACGTAGAGCATGGCGCCGCTGGCGAAGGCCAGGCTCATGCCCAGCCAGAAGAGGCCGATGCCGCCAACGAGGTATCCTATCGCCGCACCCACCACCATGGTGGCTCCCACGACCGCGGCGATGGCCACGGTCGTGCCCTTGCTGTACCCTGCACGCAGGAACGGCACGCCCAGCGACATCGACTCCGGGATGCTGTGCAGCCCCATGAGCAGGGCGATTACCACCGCGTCGCTCACCAAAGTGCCGGTTGAGTCGGCGAACGAGGCGCCGATGCTCATGCCCGCGGGGATGTTGTGCATGGCGATCGCGGCTGCCAGCACGAGTCCCGCGATCTTGAGGGCCTCGGGACTTTTGCCCTCGAACGGGGCCGCATGGTGATGATGGCCGTGGTGGTCGTGCCCATGCTCGCGGGAGTGCGCCGCGAGGTCGTCGTGCATCTGCATGTGCGCCTTCTTGGCGGCCTCGTCGAGGGCCGCGGCGATCTCGGGGTCGTCCAGCGCGCAGCAGTGCGCGTGCTTCTCGGCCTTCTTGTCGATCACGTGCACCAGCGCGCCCACGAACGCGGCGCCGGCGGCGATGCACAGCACCACCAGCATGAGGTGCGCGTTGCCCTCTTCCAGCTCCACCGCCTCGGGCACGAAGTCAAAGCACACGATGGCCAGCATCAGACCGGCGGCAAAGCTCAGCATGATGCTGGCGATGCGGTTGGACTCGAAGTTCACGAGCGCCGCGATGCCCGCGCCCAGCGCTCCGCTGCCGATGCCGGTGATGCATGTGAGAAGAATAACCTGTGCCAGAACCGGCATTTGACGCTCCTAGGGTAGATGCCTGCCTTCAAAATTACGGGCTGCATGCGGTGGTGCATGCAGCCCGTTGATTGCTGGGTCGTCGCGCGTTGGGTCGCCCGTGGGCGCTTCGTGCGACATGCGAGGATGCTAGATCTGGTAGTCCTCGTCCTTGTAGGTGATCTTGGCGTTGGCCAGCAGCCATTTGTGCGCGGCCATGCGCTTGGCCACCTCGTGCACTGCGTAGATGCGGCCGCTCTCCTCGAACTGCTTCTTCACCTCGTCCTCGTGGCCGGGGGAGAAGGAGGTGTACGCCGCCTCGATGTCCTCGTCGGTGAGCTGTCCGACCTTCATGTCGAAGAGCTTGTCGAGCGCCAGTCCCTGCATCACTATGCTCTGCGCTTGCATGGCCACCTGCATGCGCACCTGGTTCTGGTCGAGGCCCTGGGCGGCGGCGAACTGCTCGAGCGTGCTGCCCTGCTGTCTGAGGGTGCTAAGCAGGTTGGCGTAGACGCTGTTGGCCGCGCTCTCGTACAGCTCGTTGGGGATCTTGCCCTGCAGCCTGTGGGCCAGCATCGCATCGACCACCACGTTGAGGTCCTGGTTGGACTGGTGCTCGGCCTCCCTCTCGAGGTCGGCGCGCACCTGCTCGCGCATCACGTCGGCCACCTCGAGGTCGCCGGCGGCCTCGGCATAGTCGGGGTTCTCGGCGCCCAGCTGCGCGATGCGCTTGTCCACCGCGTCGTCGGTCACGATGTAGCGCGCCACCGTGACCTCCACCGGGTCGTACGACGAAAGGATGCACGTGGGACGCTGCAGCACGTGGATCTGGAAGGTGAAGTTCTCGCCGCGATGCGGGATCTCCTCGCCAGAGCACTGCGGCTCGAACGCCATGTTGAGGTCGGCTTGATCCTTGATCACGAAGGGCATGATCCGGCTCATCACGTGATGCTGCAGCAGCATGTCGAACTGGCGGTCGCCCAAGCGGTCGCGCAGGGCCGGCTCCGCATCGCCGTCGTCGTTGCCGTACACGCCGGTTTGCGCGCAGATGGCCTCGATGGCGTAGTCGATCGCGTCGTCGACGGTCTCGCCGTCGACGGTGGCGAAGAAGTCGATCTTGCCCTGGCCGGGCTTCTTGATGAGCTTGATGATGTTCATATGCGGAACTCCTAGTCTTGGAGAATCTAGAGCTTGCGTCTCGCCGGGCCGTTGCGGCACGCTGCCGGAAGCGAGGCGTGCGCCCCGCCTTCGGCACGGCAGACCTTCTCGATGATAATGGTTTAGCCGCGCAACCGGCGTGGCATGTACTATAGTGGGAACGCGAACGGGCGGCGAGCATCGCGGGCAGTGCAGCTTGCGCTTTCGGTCGCGTCTTTGCATCCATGCAGCTCGTTCGTCTGGCGGGCATCCCGCCGCCAGATGCAAATCTCAAGTTCACGACCCCGGAAGGAGCCAACATGCCCGACCAGAACCCCAAACCCGCGAACCTCAACATCACCGCCAGGCCCGAAGACCTGCGCGGCGTGTACGCCAACATGTCGATCATCGCCTCGACCCCGTCGGAGTCGCGCATCGACTTCATCTACAACGACCATTCGCCCAGCCCCGACAGCAAGGCGCCCTCGTATCTGGTGTCGCGCGTGATCTTGTCGCACAACCAGCTGGTGTCGCTGCACAACGCCCTCACCGAGCACTTGGAGAAGAACCCCGGCCTGCGCGGCTAGGGCCAACGTTCGCGCTCGCGCGGACGCGCGACGGTGGGCTTGCAACGCTCCAATAACGCTGGCCGATGCTATCCACCGCGATTTATGCACATAGGCGTTGCCCCGACGGCAGAAGATGGTATACTAGCAACTCGCAACTCCGAGTTGCGCACGAGATGGTGGGTGTAGCTCAATTGGCAGAGCGACGGACTGTGGCTCCGTAGGTCGAGGGTTCGAGCCCCTTCACCCACCCCATACAAAAGCAAAAGCCCGCCACCCGGCGGGCTTTTTTATGCGCTGCCCCGATTAGTGCCCTCCCACTCCCGTAGTGCTTGCGCTGAATACGGGACTACTCGCGCATAACGCGAGCAAAAGCTGCTAATGTGAACCGGTGTGCGAATTTCGCATGCTGGCGCCGCCGCGCCCGCGTGCCAGATGCGCATGCGTTCGTGACCCTGCCGCAAGGCGCGTGCTTCGCGCCTCACCTCGCGCCACGCGCGAAGGCATCGGGTCGCTCGAACAACGTGTATTGGAGAAGGGGTACGAATTGAATTTTGACGCCATGGCGCAATACTTCCCGCTTTTCTGGGATGCTGCGCTGCTGACGTTGAGCATTGGCTGGATAGGCATTGCGGGATCTATCGTCATCGGACTGGTCGTGGCCATGATCGTGCATTTTCGCATACCGGTGCTCCGCCAGATCTGCCGCGTGTACATCGAGCTGTTCCGCAACACCCCGTTGCTGATCCAGCTGTTCTTCTTCTACTTCGGCCTGCCCAGGCTGGGCGCGAGCATCACGCCCGAGCTTTGCGGAATGATCGGCCTCGCCCTGCACGGCGGCGCCTACATGGCGGAGTCGTTTCGCAGCGGCCTCGAGTCGGTCGACACCATCCAGCACGAGAGCGCCGCGGCGTTGGGGCTCACCAAGCTGCAGGCCATGCGCTTCGTGATCTTGCCGCAGGCGGTGTCGCTGAGCATGCCGTCGTTCGTGGCCAACGTGATATTCCTGCTCAAGGAAACCAGCGTGTTCAGCGCCATCAGCCTCATGGACCTCATGTTCGTGACCAAGGACCTCATGGGCCTCTACTACAAGACCACGGAGTGCCTCGTGATGCTGGTGCTGTTCTACCTGGCTATCCTGGTGCCGGTGTCGCTCATCGGCTCGTACCTGGAGAGGAGGATGCGCTATGGAAGCTTTGGGGCTTGATGTCCTCTTCATGGGTTCGAACGCCGCGCGCCTTCTCCAAGGGCTGTGGGTGGCGGTGCAGATCAGCGCCATATCGGTGGTGCTGAGCATCGTGCTGGGCATGCTCTTCGGCATCTTCATGACGTGGGACAACATCGTGGCCAAGGTCATCTCGCGCATCTACCTCGAGATAGTGCGCATCATGCCGCAGCTGGTGCTGCTCTACATCGTGTTCTTCGGAGCCACGCGCGTGCTGGGCATCAACCTGTCGGCCGAGCTGTCGTCGGTGATCGTGTTCACATTCTGGGGCACGGGCGAGATGGGCGACCTCGTGCGAGGCGCGCTCACCAGCATTCCGCCGCACCAGTACGAGAGCGCCGAGGCGCTGGGCCTGTCGCGCGCCGACGTGTACCGCTACGTGATCATCCCGCAGGCCGTGAGGCGCCTGATCCCCACGTCCATCAACCTCATCACCCGCATGGTCAAGACCACGAGCCTGCTGCTCATGATTGGCGTTATAGAGGTGATGAAGGTCGGGCAGCAGATCATCGAGGCCAACAGGATGACCTCGCCCAACGCCGTGTTCGGCATCTACGGCACCATAATGCTTCTGTACTTCCTGGTGTGCTGGCCCATCAGCATGCTGGCTACCCATCTTGAGAAAAAATGGAGCTGATCATGAGCGACACCATGAGCGATACCGACACCATGAACGAAACGGCCGAAGCGCCGCTGCTTTCCGTCGAGCATCTGAAGAAGGCCTACGACGGCAACGTCGTGCTCGAAGACATCAACCTCGACGTGGCCAGGGGCGAGGTGATCGTGGTCATCGGCCCGTCGGGCTGCGGCAAGTCCACGTTCCTGCGCTGCATCAACGCGCTCGAACCCATCCAGGGCGGCACCATCAAGCTCGACGGAAAGGTGGTGTCGGGCGAGGGAGTCGACCTCTCCAAGCTGCGCCAGAAGGTGGGCATGGTGTTTCAGAGCTACGACCTGTTTCCGCACATGACGGTGATCGACAACATCACGCTCGCGCCCGTGCGCGTGCTGGGCAAGTCGAAGGAGGAGGCGCAGGCCACCGCTCGTGCGCTGCTCGACCGCGTGGGGCTTGCCGACAAGGAGGACAGTTTCCCCCGACAGCTCTCGGGCGGGCAGAAGCAGCGCGTGGCGATCGCCCGCGCCATGGCGATGGAGCCGGAGGTGCTGCTGCTCGACGAGGTCACGGCGGCGCTCGACCCCGAGATGGTGCGCGAGGTGCTCGACGTGATCCTGGGGCTGGCCAAAGAGGGCAAGACCATGATCATCGTGACGCACGAGATGCAGTTCGCCCGAGCCGTGGCCGACAGGGTGCTGTTCTTCGACGACGGCGGCATCGTGGAGCAGGACATTCCCGAGAGGTTCTTCGACTCGCCTGCGACCGACCGCGCCAAGAAGTTCCTCAACACCTTCGAGTTCGACGCGGTGCGCCACCACGACGCATAGGGTCGCGCTGCTTGCGCTCAGCGCCTGGACGCCGATGTGCCCGCTCGGCGGTGCCGCTCATCAAAAACTAGAATTCCTATTGACTTAGTAGGACTTAAAGTCTTTACTGTTCTGCATTGGAAATTCCCTGGAGGGGGATTGTTGCAAGGAGAGTGAGATGACTAAGTTCAAGACTTCGAAGTTCCTGCTCGTTCTGGCGCTGGCAGCGGTCATGGCGTTTGGAAGCGTGATGATGCTGTCTGGTTGCGGTTCCAGCAGCAGCTCGACAGGCGGATCTTTCCGCACGCTCGACCAGATCAAGGAGAGCGGCAAGATCACGATCGGAGTGTTCAGCGACAAGAGCCCGTTCGGCTACGTTGACGAGAACGGCGACTATCAGGGATACGACATCGAGCTGGCCAAGCGCCTGGGCGAGGACCTGGGCGTCGAGGTCGAGTTCGTTTCTACCGAGGCCGCCAACCGCGTGGAGTACCTGCAGACCGCCAAGGTCGACGTGATCCTGGCCAACTTCACCATCACCCCCGAGCGTGCCGAGGCAGTCGACTTCGCCTCTGCATACATGAACGTGGCGCTGGGCGTGGTGTCGCATAAGGACCACGTGGTAACCGACCTCAGCCAGGTCGGCGACCGCAAGGTCATCGTGATCTCGGGCACCACCGCCGAGACCTACCTCACCGAGCACAACCCCGAGCTTACGCTCGAGAAGTACGACACCTACGCGGCCGCCAAGTCGGCCTTCGAGAACAACGCCGACGCGGTGTGGGCCAACGACAACACCGAGGTGATCGCATTCGCCAACCAGGCGACCGCCGGCGAGTACGTGGTGGGCATCGAGACTCTGGGCGATGCCGACACCATCGCGCCTGCCGTGACGAAGGGCAACACCACCCTGCTGGAGTGGATCAACGAGGACATGGCCAAGCTTGGTGCCGAGAACTTCTTCCACACCGACTACGAGAAGACCCTGCTCGCTACCTACGGCGCCGACTACGAGGATACGCTGGTAGTCGAGCCCGGCAAGTAGGCCTGTCGCGCAAAGCGTTCGCGCCTGCGCGCAGCGATACGACCTGCTACCCCGTGATGCCCCGTCGCAGCCAGGCTGCACGGGGCATCTGCACGTTTTGTGGGCGTGCTGGGCGACCGCTGGGGGATGAGTCGTGGCCGCATTCGAGGCGGGATAGTGCCTCGCCGGCTGCCTAGTGGTATTCTGTTCAAGCTTAATTTGCCTTGGTCGGAAACCAAGGTCTCACCATAAGGAGTTAGAAACATGAAGAAGGATATCCATCCCGAATACGTAGAGTGCACCGTCAAGTGCTCCTGCGGCAACACGTTCACCACGCGTTCCACCAAGTCGGAGCTTCGCATCGACCTGTGCAACAAGTGCCACCCGTTCTACACCGGCCAGCAGAAGTTCGTGGACACCGGCGGACGCGTCCAGCGCTTCTCCGACAAGTACGGTTCGGCTTCGGCTGCAGTGTTCGAGCGCGAGCAGGCCAAGAAGGCCGCCAAGGCCGAGGCTGTTGCAGCTGCAGAGGCCGAGGCCAAGGCTGCACGCGAGGCCAAGGCCGCTGCCAAGGCCAAGAGGGCCGAGGAGTACGCCAAGAAGGCCGCTGCCGAGGAAGCCGCCGCTGCTGCTGCAGCTGCCGAGGCTGCCGCTGCTGCTCCCGCCGAGGAGGCTCCCGCAGAGGAGGCCGCTCCTGCCGAGGAGGTCGCAGCCGAGGAAGCCGCCGAGTAGCGTTTTCCAAGTTGAGCTAGCTCAGATAGCCGCGACATGGGAGTTTGGAATCCCGTCGCGGCTATCTGTGTATGTGAGCGGGTTTCGAGCCGTGCGGCGGCGCCGGGCCCGCTATACCAGGGAGGATGGTGCACAGCATGAACGTCGAGCTTCTCTATCACACTCAAGACCCCGAGAGGGTCGTGGCCACTGCGGCCAGGCTCTGCTATTCGCCGGTGGGCGCGGCAGAGCTTAACGAGAAGATGTCGGACGAGGCCGTGCACAAGGTGCTGTCGACGATTCTGGCCTCCGGTCATCACTCGACGCTCGAGCACGCCTCCTACACCTTCGCCATAGATGGCGTGAGCCGTGCGCTCACCCACCAGCTCGTGAGGCATCGACTTGCGAGCTTCAACCAGCAGTCGCAGCGCTACGTGCGCTTCGACGAGGCTCCCAACGTGGTGGTGCCCGACACGGTGAACGCCGACCCCAAGCTCAGGGCGATCTTCGACGAGGCCATGGCCGCGTCCTACGATGCCTACCGCAGGCTGGCCGAGGCCGGAGTGCCCGCCGAGGACGCGCGCTACGTGCTGCCCAACGCCTGCGAGACCAAGATCGTGGTGACCATGAACATCCGCGAGCTGCTGCACTTCTTCGAGGTGCGCTGCTGCAACAGGGCCCAGTGGGAGATTCGCGAGCTGGCCGACCGCATGCTGGAGCTGGCAAGGCCCACGGCGCCGTTCATCTTCATGGATGCCGGAGCGCCCTGCGTGCGCACCGGATGCCCCGAGGGCCGCATGTCGTGCGGTCATCCGTTCGAGAAGGTTTCGCGCGGCTAGCCGCTGCGACAGAGAGTTTGCTCACCAACATGTCCCGAAGCAAGCAGGCAAGCGACATAAAGAGGGCGCAAGACACCGAGGGCGTGCTGTGCCAGACCCACATCGGCGGGCAGGCGCTCATCGAGGGCGTGATGATGCGCGGCAAGTACAACTGGGCTGCCGCGGTGAGGACCCCCGACGGCGGCATCTACATCGAAGAACACGACTTGCCCACGCGTCCCGACAAGCACAAGTGGCTGTACTGGCCCGTGGTTCGCGGGTGCCGCGCGCTCGTGGAGTCGCTGGTTTTAGGCTACAAGGCGCTCGAGATTGCAGCCGACAACGCCTTCGACTTCGAGAACGAGGAGGAGAGCGACGGCGGCTCGCAGGACGATGTCCAGGCCGCGCTCGATTCGCTCACCGTTACCAGCGAGGCGGATCCTGCGGAGGTCCTGCTTGCCGACGCGCCGGGCGATGCGCAGGTTGATGCGCCTGCGACCGGCGCTGCTGCTGAAGCCGCGTCTGCCGAAGGCGGCGATCCCGAAAGCAAGGGCGTGCTCATCCTGGGCACCGTGCTGGGAGTTGCGCTGGGCCTTGCGGCGTTCATCATGCTGCCGGCATTTCTCACCAACCTCGTGGTGGGCGACTACAACTCCAACCCCATCGTGTGGAACATCGTGGACGGCATCGTGCGCGTGGCCATCTTCATCCTGTATGTGTGGGGCATCTCGTTCATGAAAGACATCAAGCGCATGTACATGTACCACGGCGCCGAGCACAAGACCATCCACTGCTTCGAGCACGGTCTCGAACTTACTCCGCAAAACGCCGCGCAGTTCACCACCCTGCACGTGAGGTGCGGCACCGCGTTTCTGATAATGACGCTCATATTGGCCATCATCGTGTTCTCGTTTGCGCCCATCAAAGAGGTCTGCCTGGCGATGGGACTCGAGGCGGGACCCGGGCAGTTCGCCGTGATCGTGCTTTCGCGCATCGTGCTGGTGCCGGTGGTGGCAGGTCTGGGCTACGAGCTTACGGTCAAGTGGGCGGGCGCGCACCCGGAGAAGAAGCTGGTGAAGGTGGTGCTGTGGCCGGGCCTGCAGATGCAGAAGCTCACCACGGCCGAGCCTGACGAGTCGATGCTCGAGTGCGCCATAGCCGCCATGAAGGCGGTGCTTGCGCGTGAAGAGGCGGAGGCCGCCGCAGCAGCGGGAGAGGGCTCTGGCTGTGCGGAGGCTGCGGAAGCTGCGGCTGCCGAGGGCGATCCTGCCTGCGAGGAGGCCGCTTGCCGCGCCGCGCGAATGAGCGGCGACGCCGTGACCGCGAGCGCTCCGCATGCCGCGACAGCTTCGTCCGTCGTCACGGCTTCCATCACGACCGCCGGCATGCGCTAGGCGAGCGCCAGCAGCGTCGCCATGTTGCCCGATGCCAGGCTCAGGAAGAATGCCGCTCCAAGCAACAGCATCGATACGCTCAGCGACTTCTGCAACGCCCCGACGTCGTCGGGCTTGGCGCGCAGGATAGACACGAGGTCGCTCGCCATGGGGATGAAGAATATGGCGAACGCGTAGTTCCAGATGTTGGCCGCTCCGACGGCGGCCGGGAACATCACCAGCCACACCGCGCCGAGCGTCTCGAATGCGGCCTGGCAGATCACAGCTCCCTTGAACCCTGCGGAAAGCGGAATGGTGCGTCTCGGGGTGCGCGTGTGCGACATCTCCACGTCGTGCCTCTCGCATGCGAGGTCGCGCATGTTGGCCGCGGCCACGCCGAGCGAGGCCAGCGCGAGCGCGGGGTAGGCCAGCACCGGCACGAACGTTCCCATCAGCAGCAGGAGGCTTTCGCCCGAGCACACGGCCAGCAGAACGAACAGCACGATGTTGCCATAAGTGCGGTAGCCGAAGCACCATGGGCCGAGGTACCTCGTCAGCAGGATTCCCACGGCGAGCACATGGCACGTGAGCGCCGCCATGCTGGCCGCGGCGTTGCCGGCCCCGATGCACGACACGATCAGCGCGTAGCCCAGCACCAGCGCGGCAGCGGCCGAGAGCGCCAGCATCGCGCGCAGGCGAATCGCGGACGAGTCGATCACGGCTCCCTGCATCGGTGCCTCCATCCTGCCCGCGGCACCCGCGCTGCGGTACTTGGCGAACTTGCGCTCGTAGTATTCGGTGTGCGCGCTGTGCCGGTCGATGCGGTCGCCGTAGACCCGTGCCACGTTGTTTGCGAGCTGCATGCTCACCGCGGTGAGCGCGGTGAGCGCCAGCTGGAGTGCCGAGGCCTTTCCGAAGTAGCCGCACACGCCTCCGACCACGAGCGCCGCGGCAAGCGGAAACGCGAAAGTGGCGGGCTGCATGGCATCGCCCCAGCGGGCCAAGTCGTCTGCGGCACGTCTCTCTTCTGGCTTGCGAGCGGTGGTTTGGCTATCGCTGGCATCCTTCAAGTGCATCCATATCCCCTAGGCATCCGGTTTTGCAGCATATGCGTGTGCTATCATCGGTTCTGTTCGCTTTGGGGTCAATAGGAGCAGTTGCAAAATGCGAGACAAACTCGAGAAAATCATAAAGGCATTCGAAGAGCTTGAAGGTCGCCTGGGCGACCCGAGCGTCGTGGGCAATCAGAAAGAGTACGCCAAGGTGGCCAAGGAGCATGCCAACCAGGCGCCGCTGGCCAAGAAGGCGCAGGAGTACATCCACGCGCTGGACGAAATCGAGTATGCCAAGGAGCTGCTCAAGACCGAGAACGACCCCGACATGAAGGCCATGGCTCAGGAAGAAATTGCCGAGAACGAGAAGAGCCTGGCCGAGCTGGAGGACGACATCAAGATCATGCTCCTGCCCTCCGATCCCAACGACGACAAGGACATCATCGTCGAGATCCGCGCCGGCGCCGGCGGCGACGAGGCGGCCATCTTCGCTGGCGACCTCTTCAAGATGTACACGAGCTTCGCCGACCATCGCGGCTGGAAGACCGAGATGCTCGGCTCCTCTCCGTCCGATGCGGGCGGATACAAGGAAGTGTCGTTCAAGGTTTCGGGCGACAAGGTCTACTCGATCATGAAGTTCGAGAGCGGCGTGCACCGCGTGCAGCGCGTGCCCAAGACCGAGTCGCAAGGCCGCATCCACACCTCCACCGCCACGGTGGCCGTGCTTCCCGAAGTGGACGACGTGGAGGTCGAGATCGACCAGAACGACATCCGCGTGGACGTGTACCGCGCGAGCGGACCTGGCGGCCAGTGCGTGAACACCACCGACTCCGCCGTGCGCATCACGCACCTTCCCACCGGTATAGTGGCGCAGTCGCAGGACCAGAAGTCGCAGCTGCAGAACAAGGTGGTGGCAATGCAGATGCTGCGCGCCAGGATCTACGACAAGATGCTGGCCGAGCAGCAGGCGGCCATCGGCGCCGAGAGGCGCAGCCAGATCGGCTCGGGCGACAGGGCGGAGAAGATCCGCACCTACAACGCGCCGCAGGACAGGGTCACCGACCACCGCATCGGCTACAACGGCACCTACAACGGAGTGCTGCTCGGGCAGGGCAGCAGCGGCCTCGAGGAGCTGGTAACGGCGCTGGTGGCTGCCGACCGCGCGAAGCGTCTGGAAGATGCAGTCTAGCGAAGGCGCGGCTCTGGCGGCGCTTGCCACGGCGCGCTCTGCGAGCGAGGCCTTTCGTGCAGCCGCCGGCTTTCTGGCCGAGGCCGGCGACGAGCAGGCGCAGCAGAACGCAAGGCTCTTCATGTGGTACCTGCTCGACGTGTCGCCCAGCGACATGGCCATGCGGCCCGATGCTTCGATCGGCGAGCAGGGGCTGGCGACCCTTGCAGGCGCCCTCGAGAGGCGCGCTGCCGGCGAGCCTGTGCAGTACATCTGCGGCAAGGCTCCATTCCGATTCGCCGACCTCGAATGCAGGCGCGGCGTTTTCATCCCCAGGCCCGAGACCGAGGTGCTGGTCGACCGCGCGCTAGCAGCGGCGAACGCGCTGCTGGGCGAACGCGACGACGGTCTCCTCGTGGCCGACCTCTGCTGCGGCAGCGGAACCATCGCGGTGTCGATGGCTTCCGAATGCGCGCACGTGCGGGTGATGGCCAGCGACATTTCGAGCGAGGCAGTCGCCCTCACTTCCGACAATGCTCGCGCCTTGGGCGTGGGCGACAGGGTCGATGCCCGCGAGGGCGACCTCTTCGAGCCGATGGGGGATGCCATGTTCGACATCGTGCTCTCCAACCCTCCGTATATCCCAACTGCCAAGATCGCGGCGATGCCGCGCGAGGTCGTGGACTTCGAACCCATGGCGGCGCTCGACGGGGGAGCCGACGGGCTCGACACCTTCCGCCGCATAGTGGCAGGGTGCGCCGGACATCTGGCGCCGGGAGGCTATCTGATCTGCGAGCTTGACGAAGACACGCTGGACGCGGCATGCGAGGTATGCCGCAGCGCAGCCGGCATCGGGTTCGACCACGTGGAGGTCGTGCGCGACCTTGCGGGCAGGGATAGGATCATCGAGGCGAGGAGGTCCAGATGATGGCAGAACCAACGCGCATTCCGGAGGGGCATCGCGACGCAGAGAACTTCGTGCAAGTCGACCTCGAACATCCCGACCAGCACGCAATCGAGCGTGCCGCTGGATTTCTCGCCGAAGGTCACGCCGCCATCTTTCCAACCGACACCGTGTACGGCATCGGGGTGGCGGTGCGCGATACCACCGACCCGGGCCTTCTCTTCGATATAAAGCAGCGCGACCGCAGCAAGGCCATTCCCTGGCTGGTGCCCGGCGCCGACGACATCGAGCGCTATGGCCGCAACGTCCGCGGCTACTGCCTCGATTTTGCACGCGAGCTGTGGCCGGGGCCTCTCACCCTGGTCGTCGAAGCTGGCGATGCGGTGCCCGAGGCCTTCCGGGGCAGCGGCTCGACCATCGCGCTACGCGTGCCCGACAGCCCGGTGGCGCTGGCCCTCATGCGCGAGCTGCAATCGCCGCTGGCCACCACCAGCGCCAACATGAGCGGCATCGACGCGGTGGGCGACTCCGGCGAGCTGGACCCGCGCATCTGCGAGCTGGTGCCGGTGGTGCTGGCCGGAGGCACCATCGAGGGAGGCGTGCCCTCGACCGTCGTGGTGTGCACCGGCGAGCGTCCCGAGGTGGTTCGCGAGGGCGCGATTGGCGCCCGACGCTTCGTTTGACAAGACCCATCTCGCAGAGCATCATCCACACTAACGCCTAGAATGAAAGCAAGCTGCATATCGCATACATGTAAAGGAGACGAAAGATGCGCATTGCCATCGCCGGCGACCATGCCGACCCCGAGATGAAGGACCAGCTCGCAAGCTTCGTCGAGGGGTTGGGGCACCAGGTCGCAAACCTCGGAACCAACGGGCCCGACAGGGTCGACTACCCCGACTTCGCGCGCAAGGTGTGCGAGGCGGTGCAGAAAGGCGAGGCCGACCTCGGCATCCTCGTGTGCGGCACCGGCATAGGCATGAGCATCGCGGCCAACAAGTTCCGTGGCATCAGGGCCGCCAACGTCACGCTGCCCGAGGTGGCTCCGCTGGCAAGGCAGCACAACGATGCCAACGTGCTCACGCTTTCGGCCAGGTTCGTGGACGAGCCGACCAACGAGCAGATCATCGCAAACTTCCTCAACGCCCAGTTCGAGGGCGGCAGGCATGCAGGCCGCCTGGCCAAGATCGCCCAGATCGAAGACGAGAGGTAACGCCGTCAAACGTCGCCAGATAAGGAGAACACACATGTCGGAGCTGAACACCGCGAACCGCCCCAGCTGGGACGAGTACTTCCAGACCATCACGCGCGACGTGGCCGAAAGGTCCACCTGCATCCGCAGGCACGTGGGCGCCATCATCGTGAAGGACAAGCGCATTCTGGCCACGGGCTACAACGGCGCCCCCACCGGCCTCGAGCACTGCCTGTCCACCGGATGCCTGCGCGAACAGCTGGGCATTCCCTCGGGGCAGAAGCACGAGCTGTGCCGCGGAGCGCACGCCGAGCAGAACGCGGTGATCCAGGCGGCCCGCTACGGCGTGTCCATCGACGGAGCCACGGTGTATTGCACCAACCAGCCCTGCATAGTGTGCGCGAAGATCCTCATCAACGCCGGAATCGCCAAGATCGTGTACGAGAACTCCTATCCCGACGAGCTTTCGGAGAAGATGATAGCCGAGGCCGGCATCGAGCTGGTGCACATGCCGTCAAAGTCCGCATAGGGTTTCCGTTAGCCAACTAGTTTCGGCGGATTACTTAAATTTGCAGATTTTGTGTGTACATCTTCTCGAATTTAGGCCTATAGTTTCTGAAACGAAAACTTGCGGCTGGCACCCGCAACACCCATCGGGGCAACGTTAGCAAGGCTCGCCGAAAGTGGAGAAGGCGGGAAGCTCCGATGAAACGAGTGCAGGGCTCGGGTTTTCGGTTGACAAGGTATTGGAGTAGGCAATTCTAGTGGCGGGCGGCATTGTGGAGAATGCGGCTCGCGGGGTTTTCGAAAAGGTCGGAAACTCTTCGTTGTTTGGGGTGATGGCTTGTCTATCATCGTGGCGATTGCAGTGGGATTGTGCTGTGGCCTGCCGTTCCTCTTCAACAAGAGGATCGCAAGGCGTATGAGGCGCCGCGGTGAAGACTTGTCTTTGGGGCTATTGGTGGCAATGGTTGCGATCTCGTTTCTCACCATGCTGCTGGCAATCTTGCTTTGCAAGCTGATTGCGCCAGGATCTCTCATCCCATTCGCGATATCGGAAGTTGCCGCATTCCTAGGATGCGTAGTTGTGTACGTTGCGATTGAGGCAATAGGCCACAGGTCGTAGCGCGGCAAGACAAAGAGAGTTTGCGGAGGGCAGGTTTTCATGGAAGAAACGATGCAGGAATTCTCCCACCACATGACGGAGATGGTCGACGGGAAGTACAGCACCCTCGTCGCTCCGTTCATGAGCCAGTACACGTTCTGGCTCATCATCTCCGCCATCGTGTGCCTCATAGTCGTGGTCTATGCGGCTAAGAAGGTTCAGCTCATTCCCCAGGGATTCTTCGCTGGCGGCATCGATCACCTCATGGAGTGGCTGCGTCAGGACGTGGGCTACAACAACATCGGTCCCGAGGCCGACAAGCACATGCCCTTCCTCATGACCATTCTTTTCTTCATTCTCACTTCGAACCTCATCGGCCTTATCCCCGGAGTTTCCGTGGCAACGGGCTGCATGGGCGTCAACGTGGCCTTGGCCATCATTTCGTTCGTCTACTTCTTCGCATACGGCATCAAGAAGCAGGGCTTCTGGAGGTACATCGCATCGTTTGCTCCCGCAGGCCTGGTTCTTCCCCTTGCGATCATGATTTGGATCATCGAGGTGTTCTCGACCTTCCTGAGGATCATCACCCTGTCGGTCCGACTCTTCGGCAACATGTTCGCCGGACATCTCGCGCTGGGTGCCTTCGCGATTCTCACCACGGTGTTCATCACGCCGTTCATTCAGGACATGACGGTAGCGACCTTCACGGGAGCGCTTCCCAGCATCGCGTGGATTGTCCTGCTGCTGGCCATGTACTGCATGGAGATGCTGGTGGCATGCATCCAGGCGTACGTGTTCACCCTGCTCTCGGCAGTGTACATTCAGCTGGCCGCAGGGCACTAGCAAGACGGGGTCCGAAGGACCCGGCAATCATGGCACATTGTCGCAAGTTGATACGATTTGCGGCTTTGGTAGTGTAGGCAAGGTTGTTGACGAGGAAGACAACCGGACTTATTAGGAGGAATCGTGTCAGTTATCGGATATGGTATCGCAGTTATAGGTGCGGGTTTGGGAATCGGCTTGGGTGCCTATGGCGCTGCCAGCGGCATCGCACGTCAGCCCGAAATGCAGGGTCGTCTGTTCACCGTGTTCATCCTCGGTGCAGCATTCTGCGAGGCTCTGGCTCTGCTCGGATTCGTGCTCGTGCTCATCTCTTAGCCTGGTTGCCGCAAATTTACGTCTTTAGTGGCAATCTGGAGGTAATAAGGTGAGATACGAGAGAATCGCGGGAAAGGCCCTCGGGGTCGGTGCCATGGGCACGATCATGACGCTGGGCATGCCTGCCTTGGCTCTGGCCGAGGAGGAGAAGAGCGGACTCGCCTTGCTTATGCCCAACATGGTGGAGTTTATCCCCATGGTCATCGCGTTTCTGCTGCTGTGGGTGGTGTTTGCCAAGTTCGCCTACCCCACCGTTATGGGGATGATCGACAAGCGCGCCAACACCATCAAGGAAAACCTGCAGAGCGCCGAGGATAGCAAGATCGAGGCTTCCAAGCTCGAAGAGCAGAGGAAGAAGGAGCTCGACGGAGCCAAGTCTGAGGCAGCTCAGATCGTCGAGGACGCCAAGAAGTCTGCTAAGGCGCAGAGCAGCCAGATTCAGGCCGACGCGCAGGACCAGGCCAAGGCGATGCTCGACAAGGCCAATGTGGTGATCGCCAACGATCGCCAGATGGCGGCAGCGGAGCTTCAGAAGTCCATCGCGGACATCTCCATCGCCGTGGCTGGAAAGCTCATCGGCAAGGACCTGAGCGACGAAGAGCACCGCAAGATCGTTGAACGCTATGTCGAGGAGGCAGGTAGTCTCAATGTCGGCTGATCGCAACATCGAAAGCGGCAAGGTCGCCCTTTACGCCAAGAGCATTCTTGAATGCGCAGGCGGCGATAGGGACAGAATCGTCATGCTCGACACGCAGCTGCGCGAACTCGTGCAGGCCTACTACGTGAACAAGAAGATGGCCATCGTGTTTTCCGAGGGCACAAATTCGGAGGCCGAGCGCGAGAAACTTGCTGCAGAGGTGTTCGAGGGCTTCGACGACATGCTGCGTCCAATAGTGGTTACTATGGCCGTGAGGGGAGACATCCCGCTCATCCATAGGATTTCCGAGGCATACACCGAGCTGGCCGAAGAGGCGCTGGATGCCGTGATCGTGGATATCGTCACGGTGGTCACCCTCGACGACCATCTGAGGGAAGTCATCGGAAACAAGCTTTACAAAGACTTCGGGAAGAAGGCCATCCTCAGGGAGCACATCGACCCGAAGATCATCGGAGGAATAACAATGAGCGCTCATGGGCGCAGGATCGACGCGAGCATCGCATCGCAGCTCGAGGTCGCCCGTGCAACGCTATCGAGTACGCCTACTGGAGGTGAGAGGTAAATGGTAGAAATCACCGCAAGCGCCATCGACGAGGCACTGCGTAAGCAGCTCGACGAGCTCAGCTCCAGCGTAGAGTCCAAAGAAGTGGGCACCGTGGTCCAAATCGGAGACGGTATCGCACGTATCGATGGCTTGCAGAATGCGATGGCTGGCGAGCTGCTGGAGTTCGTGAGCAAGGACGGACACAAGGTGGCGGGTCTTGTTCAGAATCTCGAGGAGCACGAGGTCGGAGCCGTTCTTCTGGGCGACGTGACGCTCATCAAGGAGAACGACGAGGTTAGGACCACCGGCAAGATCATCGAGGTTCCCACCGGCGACGCGCTGGTCGGGCGCATCGTGAACCCGCTGGGAATCCCGCTAGACGACAAGGGTCCGATCCAGGCCGACGAGTACCGCCCCGTGGAGTTCAAGGCTCCCGGCGTTATCGAGCGTCAGCCCGTGAACGAGCCGGTTCAGACCGGTATTCTCGCAATCGACTCCATGATCCCGATCGGACGTGGACAGCGCGAGCTTATCATTGGCGACCGTGCCACTGGTAAGACCGCAATTGCAATCGACGCGATCATCAACCAAAAGGGCAAGGACATGATCTGCGTCTACGTGGCCATCGGTCAGAAGGCCTCGAAGGTTGCGTCGATCGTCGAGACCCTCGACAAGTTCGGTGCCATGGACTACACCATCGTGGTCGCGGCTACCGCATCCGATCCCGCCCCGCTGCAGTACATCGCGCCTATGGCCGGTGCGGCAATGGGCGAGCACTTCATGTACACCGGTGCCGACGGCAAGCCCGCCAGCGCCACCAACAAGGGACGTCACGTCCTCTGCATCTACGACGACCTGTCCAAGCAGGCCACGGCGTACAGGCAGATGTCGCTGACCCTCCGTCGCCCGCCTGGACGCGAGGCTTATCCTGGCGACATCTTCTACCTGCACAGCAGGCTCCTCGAGCGCGCTGTGAAGCTGTCCGACGAGAACGGTGCCGGTTCGCTGACCGCACTGCCCATCATCGAGACGCAGGCAGGCGACGTTTCCGCTTACATTCCCACCAACGTGATTTCGATCACCGACGGCCAGATCTTCCTGCAGACCGACCTGTTCTTCCAGGGACAGCGCCCGGCTATTAATGCAGGCATCTCGGTGTCGCGAGTTGGAGGAAGCGCGCAGATCAAGGCAATGAAGCAGGTCGCCGGTAACCTCCGTCTCGACCTTGCAGCATACCGCGAGATGCAGGCCTTCGCCCAGTTCGGTTCCGACATGGACAAGGCTACGCAGGACCAGCTCAACCGAGGCGAGAGGATGACGGAGCTTCTCAAGCAGAAGCGCTACGTGCCGATGCCCGTTGAGGAGCAGGTCATCTCGATCTACGCTGGCAATGGCGGATACATGGACGACATTCCCGTGCGCGACGTCGTGAGGTTTCGCGAGGAGCTTAGGGAGTACATCCGCACCGTGCGTCCCGAGATTGCAAGCGCGATCATCGAGCAGAAGACTCTGACCGACGACATCAAGAAGCAGCTCGACGAGGCCCTGACTTCGTTCAAGGCCCAGTTCAGGGCATCTTCCGAGAATTAAGGTTAGTAACGCAAATGGCCAATCTACGTGACATACAGAAGAGAATCAACTCCGTGCAATCCACGAAGCAGATTACTCGCACCATGGAGATGGTCTCCTCCGCCAAGATCGGCAAGGCTACCAGGAGGATGGAGGCCGGGCGTCCCTACGCGATCGCCATCGGCAACATGCTCCATCGCCTTTCCGATGGCGACGTCTCGTCGGCCAGTCCGCTTCTGCAGAAGCACGACGAGGTGAAGAACGCGATTATCATCGCCGTCGTGTCGGACAGGGGTCTTGCCGGAGGCTTCAACACCAACGTGCTGCGTGCCTGCGACAAGATTAAGGCCGGGCTGGAAGCCAACGGCACCGCCGTGAGCTTCATCGCCTGCGGCAAGAAGGCCATCGGCTATTTCAAGTACCGCAAGTACGATGTTGCCAAGTCGTACGCCGACGTGTCGGCGGACCCCACTCTCAACGAGGCCCGCGACATCGCCAACATCTGCACGAAGCGGTACCTGGATGGCTCTGTGGACGAGGTCTACGTGGTGTACAACCACGCACGCAACTCTGCGGACCAGGACCTCATCGAGGAGAAGATCCTTCCCATCGAGACCCCCGAGGCCGAGGTGGAAGAGCAGTCGGAAACCGATGCTCAGTACGAGAAGACCTACGAGTTCGACCCGAGCTCGGCCGTGGTTCTCTCCGACCTTCTCCCGAGCTACTTCGTGAACGCCGTGTACTCGGCGCTGGTGGACTCCGCTGCCGCCGAGCAGGGCGCTAGGCGCAAGGCCATGAAGGCCGCGACCGACAACGCCAGCGACATGATCGAGACCCTCTCGAGGGTCTACAACAGGCTGCGTCAGGGTGCCATCACCACGGAGCTAACCGAGATCGTCAGCGGTGCTGCCGCCTCGGAGGAGTAAGAAATGGAAGAAAAGGAAACGAACATGAACGTTGGACACATCGTCCGCGTTGTGGGCCCGGTGGTCGATGTCGAGTTTACGGCTGAGACCCTCCCCGCCATCTACAACGCGCTAAAGATCGATGCCGACCTTCCAACCGGTCACGTCGATATCGTGCTCGAGGTTCAGATGCATCTTCCGGGAAGCATTGCGCGTACCGTCGCAATGTCTTCGACCGACGGACTCATGAGGGGTCTTGAGGTCGTCGACACTGGTGCGCCGATCATGATGCCTGTCGGTGAGAACGTCCTCGGCCGTATCTGGAACGTTACCGGCGAAGTTGTCGACGGCGGCGAGAAGCCGCAAATCGACGAGTACTATCCCATCCACCGTCCCGCACCTCAGTTCGAGGATCTGGTGACCGATGTCGAGATCTTCGAGACCGGCATCAAGGTTATCGACCTGCTCGAGCCCTACATCAAGGGCGGCAAGACCGGCCTCTTCGGCGGTGCAGGCGTGGGCAAGACGGTTCTGATCATGGAGCTCATCAACAACCTCGCACAGGAGCACGGCGGCAAGTCGGTGTTCTGCGGCGTGGGCGAGCGCACCCGTGAGGGAACCGACCTCTTCCTCGAGATGAACGAGTCCGGAGTTATCGGCAAGACCTGCCTAGTCTACGGACAGATGAACGAGCCTCCTGGAGCTCGTATGCGCGTGGGACTGTCCGGCCTTACCGTGGCCGAGTACTTCCGCGAGCAGGGTCAGGACGTGCTTCTCTTCATCGACAACATCTTCAGGTTCACCCAGGCTGGCTCCGAGGTGTCCGCACTTCTCGGCCGTATGCCCTCCGCAGTGGGCTACCAGCCCACGCTGGCAACCGAGATGGGCGACCTGCAGGAGAGGATCACCTCCACCAAGCAGGGTTCGATTACGTCGGTGCAGGCAATCTACGTGCCCGCAGACGACCTGACCGACCCGGCACCTGCAACCGAGTTCTCGCACCTCGATGCCACCACGGTGCTTTCGCGCTCCATCGCCGAGCTGGGCATCTATCCCGCAGTGGACCCGCTGGAGTCGTCTTCGCAGGCTCTGTCTGCCGAGATTCTGGGCGAGGAGCACTACAGGGTCGCCACCACGGTGCAGGAGATTCTGCAGCAGTACAACGACCTGCAGGACATCATCGCGATTCTGGGTATGGACGAGCTGTCCGAGGAGCAGAGGCTCGTTGTGAGCCGTGCCCGCAAGGTGCAGCAGTTCCTGGGCCAGCCGTTCCACGTTGCCGAGCAGTTCACCGGCAACCCCGGCAAGTACGTCAAGCTCGAGGACACCATTCGTTCGTTCGCAGACATCATCGATGGCAAGTGCGACGAGATTCCGGAGCAGATGTTCCGCTACAAGGGATCGATCGACGAGGTGTACGAGGCCTACAGGGCAAGCCAGGAAGAGAGCAAGTAAATGAGCGAGCAGCCGCTGCAATGCGAGATAGTCACTCCGGAACGCCTGATGTTCTCACAGTCGGCTGACTACGTCGTCGTTCCTGCAACCACTGGCGAAATCGGCTTCTGCATCGATCGTGCGCCCTATATGTGCACGATCGACAAGGGCTGCATCAGGATCACCCCTGCAGGGGAGAGCACCTGCGTGAAGCTCGCTGTGTGCGGAGGCTACGTCGAGGTTGACGGAAAGCAGGTTACTGTTCTCGCCGATAGGGCTGCGCTCATGAGCGAAGTGGATGTCGAGGAGGTCAACAAGGCCGTATCTGAGCTCGAGGCTCAGGCTGCCGGGTTTGATGCCGACGACGAAAACGGCTTCCTGGTGCGTAGCAATCTCGAGTGGAACAAGTTGCTGCAGCATATCTCGCAAGCATCTTAATGGCCTGAGAAGGCGGCTCAAGCCGTCTGAGTGGCCGCAAAGATGCAGGATTGCATTAAAACAAAACGGGCCTCCGGTGCAATAACCGGAGGCCCGTTCCTTTTATTGCATATGTCACTTTGTCGGTTACTTTGGCGGCAACGTGCCCTTCGTGGAGCCGCCGTCGATTCGGTGCAGCACGTAACCCCTCCTGTGGCCGTCGCCCGCACTCGTGCCAGCTCTATCGAGATTGCACACTATCGTGCCGCAGTTGCCTACGTGGTACTCGAAGTAGCTCTTGCCCTCGTCGTTGAAGGCACCCATGATCGACATGATGGTGCCACCATGCACCACGAGAGCTATCTTGTCGCTGTGCCTGCACTTTTCGACTATCCTCACAAAAGCCGCGCAAACTCGCTCGTCGAACTCTTCTCGCGACTCTCCTTCGGGAATCTTGCCCATGCACATGCCATCGACCCAGTCGCGATACGGCTTGAAATTCACCATCTCGTCGGCGCTCTTGTTTTCGAAAAGCCCGAAATCCATCTCCTTGAGTCCATCGACTATCGTTGGCTCTAGCGGAGGATATACAAGCTTGGCAGTCTCGATGCAGCGCTTGTAGGGGCTTGCAAACACCTTGTTGGCTTCGGGAGCCGCCAAGCTCGAAGCCTGCTGCCTCCCGATTTCCGTGAGCGACTCGTCCGTGGTTCCAACATAGCGGCGTTCGACGTTGCCGGGAATTTGTCCATGTCTTATCAAAGCGACTTGCATTAGATGCCTTTCGGTGGGAAATTATACATATTCGAATATAGCCCAATCGCGAGCATGGATGCGCGGAAAACCAAACAAAGGAGGCCTCCATATGAAGGGCAAGGGACTGATTCACGTTTACTACGGATACGGCAAGGGCAAGACCACGGCGGCTCTGGGGCTTGCAGTGCGTGCCAGCGGTCGCGGCCTAAAAGTTGTGATCCTGCAGTTCCTCAAGGACATGCAGACCGGCGAGCTTACCCAGTTTGCCAAGCTAGACAACGTGAAGGTGATCAGAGGTACTGCGGCACCTTGCTTCGTGAAGGACATGACTCCCGAGCAGATTGCCGAGACCAAGCGAATCCACGACTCGCATCTCGAGGAAGCCATGAAGCTCGTTGAGGAGGGGGAGTGCGACCTGCTCATCCTCGACGAGGTGCTCGATGCATACCAGCTAGACGTGCTGGACGACGACCTCTTCCACAAAGTTGTGTGCGAGAAGCCCGATGGTCTCGAGCTGGTGATCACAGGCCACAAGCCCACGGAGTGGGTGTTCGAGCATGCAGACTACATCACCGAGATGAAGAAGCACAAGCACCCCTTCGACCAGGGCATCAAGGCTCGAAAGGGAATCGAGCTGTAAAACGGTTTTTTGTAGCTCGGAGTGTGTTTTGATTCGGGCTTTCTCGCAACCGCGCGGTTGCGAGAGAAGTACAGCGTCTAGAACTCAAATTCGGAATGGCGCCACGTTTCGACCTCGAATTCCCCAGGCATAGGGATTCGAGGTCGAATTGCATCAGTGGCGATCGCTATACCCAACTTTGTAGGTGCCGGCTTTAAGCGGCACCCAGGTTGATGGACGACAAAGTATCGGCATCTACCGGTATCGACTATCGATGCAGGTAGATGTCTTAGTAGTGGCTCACGATGGGGCAGCCAGTCTCCACCAGGTCGTAAAGCTCGGCCACGTCGGACATCGACATGTTGATGCATCCGTGCGAGCCGCGCGTCTTGTAGGCATCACCGCCGAAAGACGACTGCCAGGTAGCGTCGTGGAAGCCCACGCCGGAGTTGGTCATGCGCATCCAGTAGGAAACCGGCGTCTCGTATTCGGGAACTCCAGCAGCGGTCATTTCGCCTTTGAGAGTCTTGTTGCGCATCTTCTCCATCACGTAGTACACGCCGGCGGGGGTCTGCTTCTCGGCGGTGGGCATGCCGGTGACCACGTCGGCTTCGAAGACCTTCTGGCCGTCCTTCACGTAGTAGACGTGCTGGTCGGTGAGGTTGAGGTCGATGTAGGTGCTACCCCAGTCGGGCTGTGTGCCGGTGGCATCGCTCGATGCAGCCTGCGTTGCCCAGTGCGGCTCGCGGGTCTCGCTCTGCTTGGACTCGAGCATCGACTTGATCGACTCGATTTCGGCATCCTGGTCCACCGACCAGCCGTAGGTGCCGCCCGAAACCGTGTAGGTGTTGCCATCGACTGAGGTAAACGTGCGCTCGTGCCCCACGGTGTTGTGACGGCTGGCGAAGTCTTCGACCCAGCTCGAAATCTGATCGTCGTCTACCGTGTAGCTGCCATCGTCGTTGATGGTGAGCCAATCGAAGATGGTCGCGCCGTCGAGAAGCTCGGTGCTGCCATCGGTAAAGGTGTAGGTGAGGGCGAACGGCACATACTTGTCGAGCAGCTTGACCCTCTCCTGAAGGTCGGCATTGCTCGAGAGCACCGAGGGCGAGAAGTAGCATCCAGCGCTGCTGAAGTCCAGCTCGGGCTCGCCGTGCGTAAGCGCGTCGACGATGGCCTGCTGCGCCTTCTCGGTGTCCACGGTGTTGCCCGGTACCTCGTTGTGCACCACGTAGTTGGTGCCGTTGAACTCGGGGTAGGCATCCTTGGGAGCCACCGCGTTGGTGTTGTCCATGCAAGCGAGGGTCTTCATGTGCTCCTGCAGCTTGGTCTGGTCGTATTCGAACGTGAGGGTTGCGGAGCCGTCGTCTTTGGCGAAGAGCCTTGCAACCCACGCGAACGCGTTCTGGCTGTCCAGAAGCGACTGAACCTCCGCCGAGCCGCCCTTGTAGGCGAAGTCGACGCTGGATCCGGCGATGGTCTCGGTATGGGAGCCGGTTACGCCGGTGGTCGCCGTGGAGGAAGAGCTGCTAGTGCTGTCGGCACTGGTCGTCGTGGTAGTGCCCTGCGAGCTGGCAGAGTCGCTGCTCGAGCTGGAATCGCTGCCAGTCGAGCTGCTGCTCGAAGATGCAGTGGAGCTGCTGGCACTCGCCACCTGAGTGGCCTCGTCGGCAGTACGCTCGTAGATGGTCAGCTCGTAGGATTTCGCCCCGGTTTCGATAAGCGAGGTGACCTCGTCCACAGACTTGAACGAGCAGTCGATCCCGCCAATCTGCGTGTTGAACCCGAAGTGCGACATGAAGAAGATCGACATGCCGATGTAGGCCACGGCAAGGATGCCAACCAGCACGCACAGCACGATAAGCACAGTGCGCTTGACGTTGCGGCCAGAGCCGCCGTTGCCCTCAGCTATATGCGAGGCCGAAAAATAGCCACCGCCAAGCGTGCCATTGGGCGAGGTGGCGGCCGCATTGTAGACCTGCGTCGTGCTCGACGCGTTTACTCCGGGGAAATCGGCTGTGCCGTTGTTGCCCACGTAGGCAGTCTGGTTAGCATCGAACGTCGAAGTGGCTCCGTAGCGCAGATCTTCGTTCATACCCACCATTGGAATCTCGGAGTTGAGACGAGAGTCGTAGCCCCCGAAGGCCTGCGTCTCGTCGTATTGCGTCGACCAGGAATCGTTCTGGCCGTTCGTGTGTAGAAACGTCGTGGAATCTCCCTCGTTGGGAAGAGTCTCGTCTGCGTCGTTTGAGCTTCGGTTGAAAAGACCCATCGTTATCCTCGTGTCGAAGGTTATGTCTGGAACATTTTAGTTCCTAGACATTCAAAGATACCGGCTAAAAGGCCAATCTGCGGACGTTTGGCCGCATTAGTCCACGAACGCCTTCAGGGCGTTTTCAGGTGGTTGCAAGGCTTTGCTGGCAGGAGCAATAGGTGCTGTCCGAATAGGTGCCGCCAAGGCTTCGCGTAAGCTGGCGCAAGGTTGCCGCCGAACTTTCCGCTCATGGCAAATTTGGGCTTCGAAGTGAGAAATTGCCTTGCAAAGAAGCGGTCGTCGGCTATACTGCACTAGTACCTATTTGGGGCTATAGCTCAGCTGGGAGAGCGCATGACTGGCAGTCATGAGGTCAGGGGTTCGATCCCCCTTAGCTCCACCAAATAGAATTCAGAGCCTGCGCAAGCGGGCTTTTTTCATATTGGGGCAAAATCCGCAGGCACGGTGGTTGACTGGATTTTGGGAGGATGCATCGGATGAGCGTGAAAGACCAGGTTCTCGATATCCTGCAACGCAACAGCGGCGATCACGTGTCGGGGCAGGCGATGGCCGACGAGCTTGGCGTGTCGCGCAACGCGGTGTGGAAGGCGATAAACTCCCTGCGTTCCGAGGGGTGCAAGATCGGATCGACCACCAACAGGGGCTACAAGCTGGATGAAGGTTGCGACGCGATCAGCGCGTTGGCGATTGCGAGGGCTTTTGCTCATCCGAGGCCGCAGCTCGAGCTTGCGGTGTTCGACGAGCTGGATTCCACCCAAGACGAAGCCAAGCGGATGATTGCAGACGGCTTTCGCGGCACCGCGGCGATAGTAGCCAGACATCAGACAGGTGGCCGAGGCAGGCGTGGTCGCAGCTTCTTCTCACCTTCGGGCGGAGTCTACTTTACCCTGCTTGTGAACGGGAACGAGCTTGCATCCGACGCTGCCACCATGACCATGTGCGCCGCTGTTGCCACCTCGCGGGCCATCGAGGCAAACTGCGGTTGCCAGCCCCGCGTGAAGTGGGTGAACGACATCTACGTGGATGGACGCAAGGTCTGCGGCATCTTGTCGGAGGGCACAGCCGACCTCGAGAGCCGCACGATGCACAACGTGGCAATCGGAATTGGCGTGAACGTGGGGGAGCAGGATTTTCCCGACGACATCGCCGACAGAGCCGGATTCGTGGAGCTGCTGCCGGAACGCACGCGAAGCCAGCTGCTGGCTGCGATTATCGAGAACCTGCTGGACTCGGGCGTGTTCGACCCGGCCGAGGCTGCTGGAGATGCCGAGGCGATTCGCAAGCGCGTAGTGGACGAGTATCGAGAGCTGTCGTTTGTGATCGGCATGCAGATCGAGTACGAGATGGGCGGCGGCACTCATGTGGCCAAGGCGATCGCCGTGGAAGACGACGGTGGACTCAAGGTGCTGGACGACGACGGTACCGAGCATGTTCTGCGAGCAGGGGAGATTTCGATTCGTTTCTAGCGAGTTCGCCGCTGCAATGTAGTTGCGAGAAACAAAGAGGGGCGGCTGCTATTGTGCAACCGCCCCTCGTCTTCTGCTCGAGCAAAGATCCTGCTAGTGCCTGACGGCTCCGATGAGCTTGACCGCCGAGATGGCGAGCGCGATCTTGATGGCATCGGGAAGCACGAACGGCAGCACGCAGACCGACATCACGTAGCTTGCCTCGGCACCCGAGATGGCCATGAACCACACGGTGCCGAACGCATAGCAGATCGCGAGACCAGCGACCATCGCCACGGCAAGCACCGCGACGCTCTTGCCGAACTTCTGCACGATTGCGCCCGTCACGACCGCGCTCAGGATGAATCCAACGAGGTATCCGCCGGTAGCGCCCAGAATCGCCGCGCTGCCTCCAACGAAGCCGGAGAACATCGGCAGGCCTGCGAATCCCAGAGCGATGTACGAGGCCACGGCGATGGCACCGCGCTTGGGGCCAAGCACAACTGCGGCTAGAAACACCACGAGGGTCTGCAAGGTCACGGGCACGGGTCCCACGGGAACCCTCACCCAGGCAGAGATGGCGAGAAGCCCCACGAAGAGAGCTACGAGCGCGATGCTCGTGCGAAGCGAACTCTTGGAAGCTGCAGCCGAAGAACGAGCGGCAATGCTATTGGCCGTCATGATAACCTCGATTCTCGATAGATTGGTTGGCGTGTTAATTGGCTGATGCTGGAGGCGTGTAGATTGTCACCCGCGAAACGCATCTGCAAGTGACAATCTACACCAGCCCACGTGCAAGGGGAAGGCGGACGCGGGCATGCGCCCGCAAGGGGTTCAACGAGTCGGAGAGTTTCCGGAACTCGCAGCCTCCGATGCGTTGCGGAGCTGCCGGATAGCCGCCAATAATCCGGGCAAGCGGATTTGTAAAAGAGTTTGCCGAAATAAACTCCGCTTTGGAGTAATAAAATTAGGTAACCAATGGGAATCAACGCACCGGGCAGGGCAACGAAGGGGTCTGCGCTGCAGGTTTATCGGTGCTTCGACAAAGCTGATGGAGACAAGCTATGCGCGAAGAACTGCGAATGACGCAGGCCAACGAAGACTACCTTGAAGCCGTGTACGAGCTGGCAGGCGCCGTGAACGTGCCGGTGCGCAGCGTGGATCTGGCGACCAAGCTCGACGTTTCGAAGGCCAGCGTCAACAAGGCGGTGTCGGTGCTCAGGGAGCATGGATACGTGGAGCAGGAGCCCTACGGCGACATCTTCCTCACCAAAAAGGGTGCCGACTACGGCAAATCGGTGTTCAAGCGCCACAAGCTGCTCTTCCACTTCCTCATGGACGTGCTGGGCGTCGACCCCAAGACCGCCGAGGAAGAGGCTTGCAAGATGGAGCACGCCATCAGCGACGACACGCTCAATCGCTGGATAGGCTACATGGAGACCAGCGTGCCCGAAGTGGTGGAGGCCGCCCGCATCAAGTAGCGCTCAGCAGATAAGCAGCCCATAGAGGGTCCGGGAGGCAAGAAGAGCCGCCCGGACCTTTTTGCATATGCATGATTTTAATTGCTCTTATGGGACTGTATAATTAAGCGGAAATGAGTGAAATGAGAAGTTATCTTCATATACGAGGTTGTATCCATGCACAATATTCTCCAAGAAGTTCGCAAAGAGCAAGGGCTGTCGCAAGAGTCTCTGGCATCGATGTCGAATATCAGCCGCCGTGCGTTATCCGATATCGAGAATGGCAAGAGCACTCCTTCGTGCAAGACGGCGGAAGATATAGCGTCGTCGCTCAACATGCCCATCGATAGGCTTTTCTTCACTCCGGGCGAACCTCTGGAGAATGGGCAGCTTCCCAGAAAAATCAAGTATATCGATTTGTTTTGCGGCATCGGCGGCTTTCGGTACGCAGCCAACGATGTCTTCGAGAAATATGGGATAGAAGGAGAATGCGTCTTTAGCTGCGACATCGATGCGAATGCACAGAAGAGCTACGAGGCGAATTTTGGAGAAATGCCAACAGGCGACATCAAGGAAGTGGACGAGAATGCCATTCCAGATTTCGACCTGCTCTTCGGGGGCTTCCCTTGCCAAGCGTTTTCTATTTGTGGCAAGAGGGAAGGCTTTGAAGATAAGACGCGGGGGACGCTGTTCTTCGACATCGCGCGCATTTTGAAAGCCAAGCAGCCGCAGGCGTTTGTTCTAGAAAACGTCAAGCAGCTTGCTACGCACGATAAGGGCAAGACGCTCAACGTCATATTGACCACGCTTCGGGAGGAGCTTGGATACTACGTTGACTACAAGATTCTGAATGCACTGGATTTCGGTCTGCCCCAGAAGCGCGAGCGAATTATCTTGGTCGGATCCAAAAGGCCGTTGCGGATGGAATGGCCAGAACCCTCGGACGAACGAGTTTCCCTGAGCGAGATTCTGGAAAAGGATGTCGACCAGAAGTACTACGCATCCGACAGAATCATTCAAAAGCGAAAGGCTGCCCATACTTCGAAATACCAACCGGCAATCTGGCACGAGAACAAGTCGGGAAACATCACCTCGTATCCATATAGCTGTGCGTTGCGAGCCGGCGCAAGCTACAACTATCTTCTGGTCGATGGCGTTCGGCGCCTCACGCCTCGCGAGATGTTGAGGTTGCAGGGCTTTCCTGATTCATTCAAGATTGTGGTGTCCGATTACCAGACGCGTCATCAGGCAGGGAATGCGGTTCCGGTTTCTCTGGTGGAGGCTGTTTTGGACCGGTTCGTGCCACTGGCATTCCCTCCTGACTATCGCTCCGAGTAACAAAGGAAGTCCATATGAAAGAACCTAGGCTCAGACATGCCAGTAAGGCTGCAGCTCCGTATCCGATCAATCAGTTTCCCCATAGCTTCATCAAGCGTTTCACCGAAGATATGATCTATCTGCACGCGACCAAGGATCCGGTAACGATCGAAGGCGAGGAGTGGGAACAGGTCTTTGCGCGTTGCATAGATGCAGAATGGAAGCCTTCCAACATCGGTCTTGATGATGTTCAGCTTGGAAGCTGCTGTTGGAGCGCCAAGACCGTGAAGGGGAGTAAGAACAACCTTGGGGCGCAGAAGGAAGTCAGGCTGATAAGCGGTAGGTGCTCGCCTGTGTTCAGCTTCGAAAAGGGCGCGGTCGGACCAGATGACGACCCTAACCTCATAGGCAAGATGGTTCTGAGCATATGGAACGAGAGGGTTTCGGAGATAAGGAGCTTCTTCAAAGTCGCGAGAACGGTCGTGCTGGTTAAAGGCGAGAACTGCGCTGAGTTTCTGATATTCGAAACCGATACCGTGCGGTACGATCCGGAAGCATACGAATTCAGCTGGAACAAGAACCACAATCTCGAAGGTCGCGAAAAGCAATCCGGAAAACACCGCTTTACGTGGCAGCCACATGGGTCGCAGCTCACGATTAAGGAAGATATTCCCGCAGAGAGGCTGCATATCAAGGTCAAGGTCCCAGAACATGTGGACAAGATGGAGGTAATCAGGGCAGCGGGATACGACGAGTCCAACCTTAGCTACTGGGTTATGAAGCTTCCCTAGTGGACCATCGGCGGCGAGCGGTTGATTATTGGAGGGCTTTGCCATGCCGTGTCCGTCTGCGGTGTGCTTTTAGTGTACTTGTAGACGCTCAATTTCTTTGCGCTCAAATTTGAGTTAGCATAACCTCTGTGTGCGAACGCGAAACGCATGAGTTGGATGCGCGTGGGTTCATGCGGTTCGCTATCAAGCCGGACTGGGTCCGGCAGCTGCGTTAATACATAGTCAGGAGAAGAGATGGTCAACTACGCGAACGGCGTCGAGACTCGAAGCATAATCGTGGACACATGCAAGAAGCTTTTCATGGAGAAGGGCTACAAGAACACCACGTATTCCGAGATCTACAAGGCCGCCATGGTCAACCCCGGAACCATCGCGCATCACTTTGGAAACAAGCGCAACATCGCATCGATGCTCTACGACGAGTTCATGAAGAAGCTCACCGAGATGGCATTCACGATGTTCGCCGACGAAGACGATATGCAGAAGGCGTTCTTGGGACTGGGCCTTCACAGGAAGCTCATCAACGACAACGAGGCCTATCGCAGGTTCGTGATGGAGTTCATGCTCGACGACCTTGCCAACGACGACGAGTCGAAGTACCTCGACACGAGCTATGCGGCATATCGCGCCGCTGCCGACAGAGTGGGCAGGGACAAGGCCGACTTCCTGTTCGTGGCCTACAAGGGCATCGAGGCCGCCGTGGACGCGTATTTCAGCCGCCACCCCGAGAAGCAGTCGTTCGAGCAGAACTACACGTTCTACCTGGAGATGTACTTCGGCTACCTGCCCAACGAAGAGGTTGCAGAGCGAGCCAAGAAGGCCGTGGAGACCCTTTCGAAGATCAAGCTCGATATCGTGGACTTCGAGCCCGTGATCGTGGAGTAGGAAGTTGCCTGCCCGTTCTTGGGCGAGTCCAAGCTGGGGTTCCGAAGCGGCAGACAGCACTATAAGGCAAAACTAAAGGACGCTGGTTGTTCAACCGGCGTCCTTTAGTTTTGTGTGCTATGTTTCGCAGGCTGAAACCCGCTGGCTCGAGCCTGCGCTGCGAGCCCTTACAGAACCTTGTTGAGGAAGCTCTGAGTCCTGGGGTTCTGCGGGTTGTCGAACACTTGGGTGGGAGTGCCCTCCTCGGCGATCACGCCGCCGTCGATGAACATGACCCTGTCGGCCACCGACTTCGCGAATCCCATCTCGTGCGTGACCACGACCATGGTCATGCCCTCTTGGGCGAGCTTCTTCATAACGTCGAGAACCTCGCCCACCATCTCGGGGTCGAGCGCCGACGTGGGCTCGTCGAATAGCATGAGGTCGGGCTTCATGGCAAGTGCGCGTGCGATGGCGACGCGCTGCTTCTGTCCGCCAGAGAGGTTGCGCGGATACGCGTTCTCCTTCTCGGCGAGGCCGACTCTGGCCAGAAGCCTGCGGCCGGTCTCGACCGCCTCCTGCTGTGACATCTTCTTGCGCATCACCGGCGCCAGCGTGATGTTCTCCATCACGGTGAGATGGGGGAACAGGTTGAACTGCTGGAACACCATGCCGATGTCTTCGCGGAACTTGTCGATGTCCTTGTGCTTGGCAGTGAGCACGTGCCCGTCTACAGTAACGGTGCCCGAGGTAGGCTCCTCGAGGCAGTTCATGCAGCGCAGGAACGTGGACTTGCCCGAACCCGAGGGGCCGATGAGGCACACGACCTCGCCCTCTTCGATATCGGTTGAAATGCCGCGCAGAACCTCGTTTTTGTCGAAGTACTTGTGCAGGTCTCTAATCTCGATCTTAGCCAAGAGACACCTTCTTCTCCAGGATGCGCGAAAGCACCGTCAGAACATAGATGATTACGAAGTACAGGATGCCCACCATGAGCCAGACCTGGAAGGACTGATAGGTGCGGGCGATGATCTGCTGGCCGGCCCAGGTAAGCTCCGCCAGGCCGATGACGCAGATGATCGACGTGTCCTTGATGGTGATGCACCACTGGTTGACCACAGACGGGATGCAGATGCGCACTGCCTGCGGAATCACGACCTTGCGCAGCGTCTGCGCCTTGGAGAGGCCAAGGCTGCGCGCCGCCTCGCTCTGGCCGGGGTCTACGGCCTGGATGCCGCCGCGGAATATCTCGGAGAGATAGCCTCCGGCGTTGAGGCTCAGGGCTATGATGCCGGCCATGAACGCCGTCATGCGAATGCCCAGAAGGCCGGTGATTCCGAAGTAGATGAAGAACGCCTGGACCAGAAGCGGAGTGCCACGGATGATGGCGACGTAGATCTGCGAGATCCACCTGAGCACCTTGATCTTGGACATTCCCATGAGAGACGAGAAAAGCCCGAGAATCATGGCGATTATGAGTGATACGGCAGCAAGCTCGAGCGTGAGGCCCAGCCCGCTTAGAAGCATGGGGAGGGACTCTACGAACAGGTCCCAGAACCCGGTGATTGCATCGATGAAGCCCATCTAACCTACTAACTCCGTTCCTAATCCCGCAAAGAAGCCCCGCTCGTGGCGAGCGGGGCTTCTCGTTCAGGTCAAGCTATTTAGTTTCCGCTGGAAACGTACTTGTTGCAGATCTCGGCGTACTTGCCGTTGGCCTTGATGTTCTCGAGGCCCTTGTTGAACATGCTGAGCAGATCGGCGTTCTGGCCCTTGGCCACTGCGAAGCCGTACTGGTTGGGCGACTGCAGGTCACCGACCATCTTGAGGTTCATGCCGGTGGTGATGGCATAGCCCATCACGGGGTAGTCCTCGAAGCAGGCCACGGTGTTGCCGGCCAGCACGTCCTGATACATGGTGGGCGAGTCGTTGAAGGTCACGGTGGTGAAGCCGTACTGGTCAGCGATCGAAGCCGCATAGTCGGCACCCATGGTGCCCTTCTTGACGGCCACGTTCTTGCCGGACAGGTCGCTGTAGCTGCTGATCGTGCTGTCGGAAGCCACTGCCATGATCACGCCGGAATCATAGTAGGAAGCGGAGAAGTCGAAGACCTCTGCACGCTCGTCGGTGATGGTCATGCCAGCGATCACGGCATCGCTCTGGTTGGACTGCACAGCCTGGAGAGCTGCGTCGAATCCGAGGGGCTCGAGCTCGTACTTGAAGCCCTGGTCCTCGGCGATAGCGGCCAGGATGTCGACGTCGATGCCCTCGTAGTTGCCATCGGCGTTCTGGAACTCGAACGGTGCGAACGTGGTGTCGGTGGCGATCTTGTAGGTCTTGTCGGTGGAGCTGGAGCTGCTCTCGCCGCAGGCCGCCAGGCCCATCACCAGGAGCGCGCCCATTGCCGCGACGCAGACGATCTTTGCAAACTTCTTCATTTTCCCTCCTACATCTTTCTTGGATACGTTGGAACTTTACTTGCAAAAACACACTTGAAACACGGATTTTACACTACTTTTGCGCTTTAGAGTCGAAAAGTGCCAAAGTAGGTGCCCCCGAAGCGCGATATTTGCCCGTAGGTGCACGTGCGAGCTGCTCAAATCGCCCCGTTGCGGCGCAGTGCGGTGTCGTGCTGCGCGGCGTTCGCGTTATGCGCTGCCGACACGGGGTCTTATTGGAGTAGAATCAATGGGCTGAAATCGGGCAAGCGGCGCGAGGGCGTGCGGCTTTCTGCAAACCCCGGGCGCGTCCATACGAGCGCCGCTCGCTTCGAATATGTAACGCAGGCCAAGGCAAGGAGCCTTCTTCATGGACATGACATCCGAACAGCTTTCGACCATTCTCAACCAGCTGTCCACGCTCAAGGAGAGGTCGCCGTTCTACGCTCGCAAGTTCGCCGACATCGAGCTTGGCGACGTGAAGACGCAGGACGACTTCGCCAAGCTGCCCTTCACCGAGAAGGCCGACCTGCGCGAGGCCTACCCGCTGGGGCTAGCCGCGGTGCCGCCCGAGAAGATCGTGAGGATCCACTCGTCGTCGGGCACCACGGGCACGCCGGTGATCATTCCCTACACCAAGAAGGACGTGGAGGACTGGGCCGTGCAGTTCGCGCGCTGCTACGAGTATGCGGGCGTGACTCCGGCCGACAGGATCCACATCACCCCGGGATACGGGCTGTGGACCGCAGGCATCGGCTTCCAGGCCGGCTGCGAGAGGCTGGGCGCCATGGCCATTCCCATGGGGCCGGGCAACACCGACAAGCAGCTCAAGATGATGATCGACATGGAGTCCACGGTGCTGTGCGCCACCAGCTCGTACGCGCTGCTGCTGGCCGAAGAGATCGCCAAGCGCGGCATCGGCGACCAGATCAAGCTGCGCAAGGGCATCATCGGCTCCGAGCGCTGGGGCGACAAGATGCGCCAGCGCATCGCCGGCGAGCTGGGCGTGGAGCTTTACGACATCTACGGCCTCACCGAGGTGTACGGCCCCGGCATCGGCATCAACTGCAAGGCCGACAGCGCCATGCACATGTGGAACGACTACGTGTACGTGGAGGTTGTGGACCCGCGTACCGGCGAGAACCTGCCCGACGGCGAGATGGGCGAGCTTGTGCTCACCACGCTGCAGAAGGAGGGCGCACCGCTCATCAGGTTCCGCACGCACGACCTCACCCGCATCGTGCCGGGCCAGTGCGACTGCGGCAGCCCGCATCCGCGCATCGACATCATCATGGGCCGCACCGACGACATGGTGAAGGTCAAGGGCGTGAACATGTTCCCGGCTCAGTTCGAGGAAGTCATCAAGATGGTGGACGGCGCCTCGTCGGAGTACCAGGTGATGATCGACCACCTGATGGGCAAGGACATCCTCACGCTGTTCTTCGAGACGGCCACCACCGGCGAGGACCGCGAGAAGGTGGAGCACGAGGTGGCGCGCACGTTCAAGGACCGCATCGGCATGACGCCGGTGGCGAAGGGCGTGGCCATCGGCGAGCTGCCGAGGTCGGAGAAGAAGACGCAGCGCATCTACGACAACAGGTACTAGCGGCTGCGGGCCTTGCGGCTCGCGGGTCGGGGCACAGCCCCGCAGCTAATGGACGCGATTCGCGCCGCAGGGCGGCTACCAGCTCAGCCCGCCGCGGCGAAGAGTTTCGATTTGAGTCTTGAGGGCCTGCGAATGCGGGCCCTTTCCATATGCGCTCAGCTCGTGGTTGACCCACTCCGGATCGATGCGCTGCACCACCTGCGCGATGCCCGGGTCGGTCCAGGGCTGGTGCAGGTCGACGTGCAGGATGTGGTCGTAGCAGCTGGCGTACTTCTCCCAATAGGTGGGGGAGTCCAGGAACTTCTGCGTGAACCTGTAGCCGTTGGACTCCACATACTTGCCCGAAAGCGACTGGTGAAGGTGCAAGCCCCTCACCATCTTGGCCAGCTCGCCATGCTCGTCGAGCATCTGGTTGATGTAGGCGATGCCGTCTTGCTCGGTACGGAGACCGGTGTTGGCGTTCATGAGATGCCCGATGTCGAGCATGATGCCCTTGTTGTCGTACTCGATGCCATCGAGCAGGCGCTTCGTGATCTCGGGTCTGGTGAACGTGAATCCGGGCCACCACTGGTTTTCCACCAAGAGGGCCGCCCCGTTGGTGATGTATGGCGTGATGCGGTTGATGCACTCCAGCGCGCAGTCGATCACCAGGTCGTCGCTGTGCACGAAGCTGTAGGTAAAGCACTCCTCGAGGTTGACTTCCGACACGTGGAACACGAGGTACTCCGCGCCGTTTTGCATCGCACGCTCTATGTCGCGGCCGTACTCCTCCACGATGCTGTCCTTGCTTTTGCCGCGGTAGTACTCGTACACGGTGTCCCAGTCGGGGTACTCGCGCATGAGCGCTTCCTCGTCGTGGATCCAGAAGTCCACCCAGCACGACCAGAACACCAGATGGTGCCCGATGGCCATGCCCGGCAGCGGCAGCTGATCGGTGTAGGGCGCGCAATCCCAGATGGCCTCGATTCCGTCGACGCCGCATTCGCGGCAGCATTCGAGCAGCCCCTCCATCGAGCCGTACTCGTCGAGGCAGCCGTTGAACAGCGGGAAGTTGGTGACCATCTTCATGGGAATTCCTAACGTTGGGCGCGCCGCGTGGACGCTTGCGGATGGGCAACCACATTATAGGCCTATGCCGGCGCGGTTGAAGCGCGGCGCTCAGGTGCTCGCATGACGAGACGGCTTGCAAGCCCGATTGGCGAGAGCGTGCGGCTGCCCGAGCGGCGGCGGTGTTAGCGTTGAAAGCGGGAGGGCGGTCGCACCGATCGCAGAAATCAGGAGGATTCGCACATGGCACTTAGCTTTCAACCGGTACGCACGCAGGACGAAATCGCCGAGCTTGCGCAGATTGCGAGCAGCATCTGGAACGAGTACTGGCCCGACATCATCGGGCAGGAGCAGACCGACTACATGGTGGAGATGTTCCAGAGCGAGAAGGCCATTGCCAACGACATAGCCAACAACTCCTACAGGTACTGGGTCTTGCGCGACGAGGCCGGCAACGTCGTGGGCTACACGGGCGGAGCCACCGAGAAGCTCACCGGCGATGCGGAGCACGACGCGCACATCAGCCACAGCCCCGCGGTGGACGCGGAGTTTCCCGAGAGGTTCTTCATCAGCAAGATCTACCTATATGCCAGCGAGCGCGGCAAGCACTACTCGAGCGAGGTGCTGGAGTTCTATGCCAAGCTGATCGTGGACGAGGACCTGCCTGCGATGTACCTCACCGTCAACCGCGACAACGTGATGGGCGTGCGCGCCTACCTGGGCCGCGGGTTCTACGTGATCGAGGATGTGGACAACCCGATCGGCGAGGGTTTCGTGATGACCGACCACATCATGGTGAAGGAGGCGCGCGCCTAGCTGCGCACCCGGAAGCTGCACGAGCACAGGCCGCCGTGGTCGATGGCGATCACTCCCTCGCTGCCGAGGCGGCAGTAGAATCCCACCGGCTCGCCGTCGTACATATATATGCCCGGCATCGATTTCCAACTTGTGATGGCGCAGGGATTCGACTCGTCGATGCGGGTGTCGACCACGTCGACCAGCGGCGGGTTGCAGAACTCCTGCACGATGCAGCCGCAGTCGATGCTGGCATCTACCAGCTGCTCCCATTCGGTTTGCGTGCAGTCTACTCCGGGATGCACGCCGTGCGAGCCGTAGTCGTCCTCGGGCTTGATGATCCAGCTGTCTTTGTGGGCTTTCACCTCGGCGATGTCGAAGGCGGCTCTGGCGTTGCCTTCGCCCGCGTTCGCGCTCTCGCCGGAAACCATCCGGTAGGTGCGCGGCACGTGCGCGTGCACGAACGCAAGCTCCTCTGGGGTAAGGAACTCTGCGGTGCGCGGGTCGAACAGCGCCACGTTGACCATCTTGGAGTGCACCACCGTGGTGCGGAAGTGTCCGATGAGGCTCACCTTGCCGGCGGCTACCGCGTCGATCATTGCATCGCATTCGCCCGGATGCTGCAGAATCTCGCTGGTGACCGACCTGCGGTAGATCGCGTCGATCGCGGTGCCGTCCGACGGGTCGACTAGGTGCTCCCCGTCGAACTCGAAGTCGCGGATGTCCACGAAGCGCGCGCTCATCCCCGCCCGCTCGAACGCTTCGATGAAGCGGTCGAAGTCGCTGAACACTCCGCTCTCGCGGAAGTCGGTGATGCACACCGTTGGATTGGTCACGTGTCCCGGGTCGCTCTCGTATATGCGCATGAAGGCGGCGGCCCACGAGTCGAACAGCTCGAACTGCTCCACGTCGTGCTTGGAGGCGAAGCGCTTGAACGCGCTGCCCTGCATGAGCGCGCGGCCGATCATGAGGTCGCGCGACATGGCGCCGCTGCCGTCGGTGTTGAACTCGCAGAACTTGTAGCTGCCGTCGTCTTCGGAAAGGAAGACGTCGAAGCGCCCCATGGGCAGCAGCTGGTCGTATCCGCAGGGTAGCAGGATGAGCCGCTCTACCTCGGGTGGGAAGTGGAATATCTGCCGGTAGGATGGGTCGTCGAGGAAGCGTCGGATCACCTTGCAGAGTATGCGGTGGGCCGTGCGCATGTCGGCGAAGACCGTGGCGAGGTCGCCGTCGCTGAAGAGGTAGGGCACGTACGGAAACGGGGCGGGCTGGCCATGGACCATCACGTCGGAGTTCTCGATGAGGTCGAGCGCCTGGCGGCGCCCCTCGACGTCGCCGTCGAGCGCGATAACGTCGTCGATGTACTCCTGACGCAGTTCTTTCATGTTGGTGCTCTCTTTCTGGTCGTCGTGGCCGATCCGCTTTGCATTTTACCCGCAAGGGCGTTTGACGTGCGATGGCGTTGACATGCGGCGGGCTTGCTGGAGGAGCTGGTACAGACCCGCCACGAGGCGGCAAAGTCGCAGCCTGCGAAGCTGTCGGAGAACTAGCTGCATCCTAAAGCTTGACGAACGAACATCAGAGTTCGCCGCTATTCTCAAAAATGCTGCCCGAATATGTAGGCTGCAGAGAGCAAAACTCTTGTTGACAGAGTGTAGATTGCAGTATACAGTTTGTGCATGATAGAGATTCGGCAAACAGATGAATTTTCCAAATGGCTCAAGCGTTTGATATATAGAGCGCGCGAAAGCGCTAAGTAGGGAATATGAGTAGCAGGTGAGGATTATGAAGACGGCTAAAGCATACGGCGTAACCGAATATCTGGAAACCGAAGAGGACATGGCTGCCTATCTCAATGCCGCTCTTGAAGATGGCGACCCTGCGGTGCTATCTGCCGCCCTGGGGGATATTGCCCGAGCAAAAGGCATGACGCAGCTTGCCCGCGAAACTGGCATTTCCCGCGACGGACTCTACAAAGCGCTTTCTCCTACGGGAAATCCCTCCTTTGCGACCGTGCAAAAGGTTATCAACGCCCTTGGCATGAAAGTTGAAGTTGCCGCAATAGCGTAGCGTTTGCTCCGCCGGCATTGATTTCAGACGACAACTGCCATCACGCCTTCGGGTGTGCTCGCTACCGCAATCGATTCAATTCCCCGCCCAAACTGGCCTTGTCGGCCGTCAGCTTTCAAGACGCGAATTATTTGTTTCATTGGGACCGCTGTGACCGGCAGGTACATGGACATCGACGGCCACTACACGAGGGAGTACCTCGCCAGGCCCAGGCAAGAGGAAAGTGCCTAGGACTAGTGGAACCGGCTAGAGACTACCCACGGTGCCGGTTGTAGATGACTATTATGTTTAACGAAGACGAGCCACTCTTGTTAGCGGGAATTAATGTCCGCCCCGGTGGGTAGCATTTGGCGCACGCGGAATTGCACGAATCGTTTGAGAAAGGGGTCGGTTTATGCCGGCAACCGTTCGTTTGTCTGATAGCAGCGAGCAGCTGCGTCACATGGTGGCGCAACATTTGGAGGATGCGCCGCGCGGTGTGACCCGGGTGCTGCTGGTGCCCACGTCGGCCGATGTGGACGCGTGGCGGAGCTTGTTTGCAACCTCGTATCCCGAGTTGGCCTTCGGCACCAAGGTCGCGACTATGACGGAGTACATCGAGGAAAAATGGGAACTGTTTGGCGACGGGCGCGTTGTGGCTAGCACGGGGTCGCGCATCATGGCGATGATGGCGGCAGTGAAGCAGACTCCGGCTGGGACGGATGGCGAGAAGCTGCCTCCGACTCCAGGTACCGTGGATATGCTGAGCAGAGTGGCGGCCAAGGGGTTCGGCATGCCGGGCATGAGCGAGATGCTGGCTGGTGGCGAGGACTGTTCCAGCGCCGAAGGCCGCATCTGGGCGGCCTTGCGCAGATACTCGGGGCTGCTGGCCGGCAACGGGTTGATCGAGCAGGGCGAGGCGCTGCTCAACCTGGCGTGCACGCTGCCGGAAGAGCCAGTGGAGGTTGCAGCTGGGTTCTCTAGCTTCACGGGGTGCCAGATCGCCTTCTTGGAAAGGCGAGGCTGCGACGTGTTCTTCGAGCGCGGGCACAACGATGCCGCGTTCGCCCAGATCGATGCGCTGGTGCGCAGGTTTGGCAACGGGGAGAGCGCTCTGCGTGCGATCGGCGCCGGCGGCGAGTCTAGCGCGGATGGCGATTCTGTTGCAGCTGGCGCGTGCCCCGATGGCTGGTCGCGAGAGCTTTACGAGGTTCGCGAGGCCATCTACACAGGCGAAGGCATCGTAGAGCCAATCGGCGACGTGAGGTTCGCGTTCTCAACCGGCACGAAGGTCGAACCCCAGCTCGTGGCCGAACAGGTGGCGCAGCTCGTGGCCGATGGCGTGGAGCCTCAACACATATATGTGGTCAACGATGCGCTGCCGCCTGCACTCGACGTTCAGGAGAGGCTGCGCAGGCTGGGCATATCGAGTTGCGGCAAGCTGAGCCAGAACGTGGCGCAAACGCAGATTGGCAAGGCGTTCGCAGGGCTACTCTCCACCAACGTGACGAAGATGTGCGACTTTGCCATCAGCCCGTTTTCTGGGATGTCGGCCGCTCAGGCGCGCAAGACCGGAGCATCGTGGCGCTCCATGAAAGACCTGATGCTCAAGAACGTTCTCGACGACATCGCAGGTTGCTCCGACACGTCGGCCCAGATCGCCAAGGCGTTTGAAGATGGGGACTTCCGCAAGGTGCTGGATTCGATGATGCGCGCATACAGGAGCAGGTGCGGCGAGTTCTCCGAATCCGACGTGGAGAACCTGCTGCCGTCGTATGCGCAGAGCACCGCCGCAACCATTTCGTCGGTCATGGAGTTTGGCATCGCGCTCGGTCTCGAACGCGAGGAATGCGTGCGGATGCTGCAGCTCATGGATGCCAACGCGAGGTACCAGATCGTGGCTGAGGGCTCCGACGAGACCAGATGCGTCGAGTTCGGCAGCCTGACGGCAGCCGGTGCCAAGCCCAGGCAGGCCATCGTAATTCCCGGGTTTACCGCAGAAGCGTTTCCGGTGTCGAAGGACGAGGACGTGAGCGTGCAGCTTCTGGCCAAGGTGGGCGTTGCCGACGATGACGACTATCTGGCATCCAAGAGGTTCGACTTCTACCTGGCGCTCGGCAGCGTGTCCGGGGCGCTGGTGCTGGAAAGATCTCTCGCCGACAAAGACGGCAACGAGCAGCGCCCCAGCGTGCTGTTCGAAGAGCTGGTAGACGTGTATCGGGAAGACCTCGACGACTTCGACTCGCTCGACAGGGCAACGGCGCTGCCGCAGCCAGTTATGCAGGCGGCTCGGCGCGACCCTCGGGTCGTGCGGGTGATGGACGAGCACGACCTCTCCACGCTGGTGCGCAAGCCGGCATACGAGGGCGGCTCGCCGGTCGTCGTAGACGCGGCGGGACCGCAGTTCGACGTGCCCATCGACCCGCGTGCGGCTGCCGACCTCACCGAGAACGAGAGAAGGCGGATCGCTACGGCGGCCCTTGGATCCGCGGATGCGCCTCGGATGCTTTCGGCCACGTTCATGGAGTCCTACATGCAGTGCCCCTACAGGTGGTTCGTGGATAAGATGATCGACCCCAATATGGTGGGATGCAGCATCGACGCCATAGCCAGGGGCAACTTCTTCCACGGGGTGCTGAGCCTGGCATACGGCAAGATATGCGAGAACCGCAAAGGCCCCGCTAGAACGGACGGAATGTCGCGGGCACAGATATCCAACCTGGTAGACGTGTGTGCGCAGGAGTACATAGCGGGCGAGGAGGAGCGCAATCCGCAGACGCCCTTTGCCGCGCTTCTGGAGTCGGAGAAGCTCGAGATCGCCCGTTACGAGCGGCAGATCTGTCATCTGCTCGCCGACGATGCCGGCTTCCTGCGAGGCTTTACGCCCACGATGTTCGAGAAGAAGTTCGGCGAAGACGGCTCGTTCGAGTACGCCGGGCACAAGTTCTCGGGGATCATCGACAGGGTCGACGTGGACGAATCGGGCAGGGCCATGGTGATCGACTACAAGGGCTCGGTGGGCGAGGCGTATGAGATTCCGGGCGAAGACGACCTGAACTCCGCATCGTGCATCGACCCCCGCATTCCCGAGAAGATGCAGACGATGGTGTACGCCACTGCGGCAAGGCGGGTCCTGGGCCTCGATGTGGTGGGCACGGTCTACCGGTCGTACTCGCATCGTAGGGAGATAGCGGCGGTGTTCGACAACCACGTGGTGGGCGAGGAACAGCTGTTTGCGAGCAAGAACCTGCTGGGGCTTAGACCCGACGAGCTGGCCCAGCTCGAATCGGCAACGGAGGATGCCGTGGCCGAAGCAATCGCGCGCATGGCCGAGGGCAACATCGAGCCGATGCCCAGAAGCAAGCATTCATGCGAGTACTGCAAGGCCGTGGGATGCCCCGAGAGGAGGATATGATGGCTGCAAACTACACCGATGCGCAACGCAAGTGCATCGAGTCCACCGACAAGAGGCTGGTGGTCTCCGCCGCAGCCGGAACCGGCAAGACGTTCACCATCACCCAGAAGATCTGCTGGATGATGCAGCACGGCATGATCGACAGCATCGACCAGGTGCTGGCCATCACCTTTACCAAGAAGGCTGCGGGCGAGATCATGGCTAGGGTCAGGTCCACGCTCAGGGCCGCGGGGATGCACTCGCAGGCGCTGCTGGTCGACGGTGCCTGGATTTCCACGATCCACGGCATGTGCTCGAGGATCCTCAAGGCGCATGCCCTCGAAGCCGGGGTGGACCCGGGGTTTCGCATCATCGACGAGCAGGAGGGCAAGAGGCTGCTCGACCAGGCGATCGAGGTCTCGATAGCGCAGGCCAGAAAGCAGGACTTGCGAGATGGGCTGTTCTTCGACTTCAGGGTCGATGCGAAGGGGTCGTTCGGCACCGGGGTGTCCGACATCGTGTCGAGTCTCATATGCGCCGCGAAGTCGTCGCCCGACGGGTTCGATTCGATAGACATCGGCCCCGAGCCAGAACAGCTGGACGATATCGTCGGCGGTCTTGCCCGACGGCTCGAGGAGTCGCTCAAGATCTACGAGGACTGCGATTGCCAGACCGTCAATTTCAAGAAAGGCGTTCTGACCAGACAGCAGCTGCTAGAGAGCCTGCAGCAGGTCATCAAAGCGGGAGATGTGGACTTTCAGACCCTGGCCAAGACGCTGAACTGCACGATCGCCGGCATGAAGGCCAAGGACTATCCCGGTATCGTGGAGAGATTTGGCGACGATGTGGCGGCATGGCAGCAGGCTTGCAGCGACTTGAAGTCGTTCAGGTCGTATGAGCTGATGCAGGAGGCAATCGAGCTGTCGAAGAGCGTGAAGCAGATCTACGACGACTTCAAGGCTGCCGAGGGCTGGCTCGACAACGACGACCTCATGGTGCTGGCATACAAGCTGCTGGCCAGCCATCCCGAGGTGGCCGACGAATACAAGGCGCAGTTCAAGCTGCTCATGGTAGACGAGTTCCAGGACACCTCGCAGCTGCAGATCGACATCATCTCGCTAATCACCGGCGACGACGCGCAGCTGTGCACGGTGGGCGACGCGCAGCAGTCCATCTATGGCTTCCGCGGAGCCGATGTGAATGTGTACGACAAGTTCATCGCCGATTCGGGAGCCGAGCCGGTAAAGCTCGAGACCAACTTCCGTTCCAACGGCGGCGTGCTGGAATTTGCCAACCGCATCTTCGAGCAGCCCCGGGTGTTTGGCAACAGGTTCCTGTACCTGCACGAGGGCAGGCCGCATTCCAAAGACCGCGACTACGGCATCCCCCGTGCGCAGCTCGTGGCGGTGCGAGGCAAGAAGAGAAACAAGAGATATACGCCCGAGGGGGTCGACTCCGCCACGATGAGGCAGTACGAGGCGGCAGCGATCGCGCGCGAGTTTGCCTGCTATCGCGAAAACGGTTGCAATCCCGGCGACATGGTGCTGCTGCTCGGCGTGATGTCCAACGTGGAGATATATGCCAACGCGCTCAGGGCCGAGGGCTTCGAGGTCGTGGTAGCCGGAGGCTCGGGCTTCTGGAAGAGCAACGAGTGCAAACTCGTTGCGGCGATGCTGGACGTGCTGGCCAACCCCTACGACACGACGTGCATCTACGACTTGCTGGCGCTGGGGCTGGTGTCCACAGGCGATAGCTCGCTGGTAGATGTGGTGTGCTCGCACGAGGGGCTTAAGACGAGGCTGGACCGCGGGTTTTCCGCAATAGACGAAAGCTCGCTGCCCGAGCTGCAGCTGCTGGCCAGCCTCGTGGACGATGGCGTGGCGCGCATCGGCACCCAGCCCGTGAGCACCATAGTGTCGCAGATGCTCTCCGACTCGGGATACATGGACAGGCTGCGCGCGCAGGGTGCCCAGGGCACGTCGGCATGCGCCAACCTGCTCAAGGCCATCGGATTCGTCGAGGATTTCGAGCGCGACCGCAACCACGGCATCGCCTGCGTGGCCGATTCGTTTCTCGAGATGGTGAGCAACGGCGGCAAGGAAGGACCCGGCGTGCTGATGTCGGGCGATTCCGAAGCCGTGCGCATCATGACAATCCACGCGTCCAAGGGGCTCGAGTTTCCCGTGGTGGCGGTCGCAGAGTTCGAGAAGGACTTCAAGGCGTCGGCGTTTTGCTGCAAGTCGTATCGTGGCAAGACCTTCGCGCTCCTGCGGCCCAGCGCGTCGTTGTCGGAGTACGACAACTTCAAGAAAGCGGTGGCTAAATGCGCAGACAGCTCGGAGGCATGTGCCATCGACGACGTTGGCAAGCTCTCCAACCGTGCGGAGTTCGAGAACTGCGTGAGGTCGTTCATCGCCAAGGAGGAGCTGGGCGAGGAGAAGCGCAAGTTCTACGTGGCCCTCACCAGGGCATCCGAGGCGCTCGTGGTGTGCACTCCCTATCACATCTCGAGCACGGGAGTTGCCGAGGAATCCATATCGGAAGACATGTGCAGGGCGTTCTTTGGAAGCGGTTCGGAGACAGCCAGCAGCGATGGCAACGTGCTGGAATACCCCGAGACGAGCGGCAGCTTCTCGTATGGGGAGGGGCTGACCGGACGCTACAAGGCATGCAACCTCTCGACCGACGTGGAGACGGGCGAGGTGCTATGCGAGGGCGAGCAGGTGGAGGTTGCCGAGGCTCCCAAGGAGCCGGTGCCCACGAGCATTCCGCGCATGGTGCCCAGAGACGACATGCAGATCGAGAAGCGCAGGGTCGCCGAGGCTGCCGGGATGTTCTCGTACAGCTCGATTGCCATGGGGCACACCCCGAACGTGCGCGACTCCGAGGCCGACGACCACGACTATATGGGCGCGCTGCTGCTGGGCGACGAAGACAACGCCACCGAGCTGGGTCTGGCGTTTCATGCGACCGCCGAGTTCATGGCGCTTTCGGGCATGATAGGCGGGCATGGCGGAAACGCGCCAGGTTCGGGCATGGTGGAGAAGCCCGGTCCCACCCGGGTGAAGGCCATCGTGTCGCGCTATGGGCTGTCGCAGAATCAGCAGACGCGCTATATGCGCGCGCTGGACTGCTGGTGCGGATGCAGTGCTGCCAGGCGGGCCGCCAAGTACACCAACGTTCAGGCCGAGGTGCCGTTCTGCATGGAGTTCTCCGCACCGGACGACGGCGTGGCTGCGGACGAGGGCGATGTTGCCAGTGCGGGGGAGGCCGCTTCCGCCGAACCGCTCTTCATCAACGGCGAGATCGACCTGCTGTGCTCCAACGATGGCGGCGACGAGGCGTTCGTGGTGGACTACAAGACCGGCGGCTCTTCCAAGGAGTCGGCATCGGCCCTGCACGAGAAGCACCTGCTGCAGTCGATGTGCTATGCCTACGCGCTGCTGTCGTCGTGGGCGCAGAGCGTGGAGCTGGTGTTCGTGCGCGTCGAGATGATCAACAGCAAGGGCGAGCCGCAGACGGTGTCCTACCAATACGACAGGTCGCAGCTGCCAATAATCGAGAAAACGATAGCGGGCGCGTTGACGAGCACCATCTCGCCCGCAGAGTGCTAGTATTGATGGGCTTGACCGGCGATGTTCTGGTGCATGGGAACGGCCGGTTCTGAGCTAGATGCGCGGATCGCAGAGAGAGGTGCGGGTTAGATGGTGAACTACGGGGAGGCCGAGAAGGCCAGCAGCTACATAGCGCAGCGTTGTGCGACCAGCCCCAAGCTGGGCATCATCCTCGGCACCGGACTGGCTGCCGCAGTGGACAGCATGCAGGTCGATTGCACCATCGCGTTCGACGAGGTGCCCGGCATGAAGGCCTCCACCAACCCCGCCCACCCCGGCAAGTTCGTGCTGGGAAGCTTCGCGGGGCAGCCCACAATCTGCATGCAGGGTCGCATCCACACCTACGAGGGCTACACCGCAGCCGATGTGGCCTTCCCCGTCTTCGTGATGAAGCTCCTCGGGGTCGAGAAGCTCATCGTCACCAATGCGGCCGGTGCCATCAACACCGGCTACAAGGTCGAGGACTTCGTCCTCATCTCCGACCACATCAACCTCATGGGGCAAAACCCCATCTCCATGGGCATCGACAGCAGGCTCGGCGTGCCACATCCCGACATGACGTTCGCGTACTCGCACGAGATGCGCGCCAAGGCCAAGGCCGCTGCCGCTCAGGCTGGCGTGGAGCTTGCCGAGGGAGTGTACATCGCCGTGGCCGGCCCTTCGTTCGAGACTCCTGCCGAGATCCGCGCGTTCAGGACCATGGGCGCCGACCTCGTGGGAATGTCCACCGTGCCCGAGGTCATCGCGGCCAGCTCCTGCGGCATGGAGGTCTTCGGCATCTCGCTCGTAACCAACATGGCGGCGGGCATCCTGCCCGAGAAGATCTCGGCCGACGACATCAACACGCTCAAGGACGATGTAGCCGTGAGACTCGGCAAGATCATGGAGGCTGCGCTCTCGTAGCTCCCGGCGGGGCTTGCAGGAGACGGACTGGCGACATGGACGCGAAGAAGCACATAGACCGCAACAAGGCGAGGGGATTTGCCCGGGGCATCTCCACCGTGATGCTCACGTTGCTGCTGTTCATCGGCGTGATGTACGCGATCGCCATGATCCTGAAGGCATTGCTGGGGTAGCGCTATGTGGCCACGTCTGAAAGCAGAGGACTTCCGCATAGTCTTTCACTATCTGGGTTACCTGGTGGTGTTCACCGGCATTGCGATGCTCATCCCGCTGGCCATAGCCCTCGTGCAGCGCAACACCGTGATCGCCGTGAACTACACGATCGGCATCGGCGCATCGTTTGCAGCGGGCTTCGCGATGTGCATGTGCAAGATCAACATCGCCAACCTCAAGCGCCGCCAGGCTGTGGTGATCACCGCGCTGGCATGGCTGGTGTGCTCGCTTTTCGCCGCAATCCCGCTCTACCTGTCGGGACACTACAGCAGCTACTTCGACAGCGTGTTCGAGGGCATGTCGAGCTTTACCACCACCGGGTTTTCGCTGTGCGTCGACATCGAGCACATGTCGCTGTCCGACATCATGTGGAGGTTCGTGCTGCAGTTCATCGGCGGCCAGGGCATCGTGGTGGTGGCGCTGTCGATCGGCGCGTTCGTGCGCAGCGGCAGCAGGGCGTCGCTCTACTACGCCGAAGGACGCCACGACCACGTGATGCCCGAGATCAAGCAGACGGTGAGGTTCATCGGCGGTTTCTCGATCATCGTGGTGCTGGTGGGCGGCATCGCCTGCGCGATCGTGCTGGCCGTGAAGGGCATCTCGCCCAAGATGGCGCTGTTCCACGGCATCGGCACCACCATCGCCGCATACGTGACCGGCGGCTTTACCGTCAACTCCATGGGCGTCACCTATTACCACAGCTGGGTGCTCGAGGTCATGCTCATGGTCATTATGCTCATAGGCTCCATCAGCCTCGCGCTGTTCATCCGCGCGTTCAAGGGGCACCTGTCGGACTTCTTCAAGAACTACGAGCTTAGGGTCTATGCCGTGTGGATGCTGGCCGTGCTGGCGGGTTTTCTCACGATGCTGCTGGTGGGCAACCACTTCATCGACCTGGGCACGCTGATGCGCAAGGGAGTGTTTACCCTGGTGTCGGCCGCCACCAGCTGTGGATTTTCGGACCTCACGCCCACCCAGCTGGGCAACCTCGTGTCGATGGGCGCGTTCATGATGCTGGCGTGCGCCATGGCCGTGGGCGGAATGTCGGAGTCGATGGCGGGCGGCATGAAGGTCATAAGGCTGGGCATCCTGGCCAAGGATCTCGTCACGCAGGTCAAGCAGGTGCTTTCGCCCGACTCCGCCAAGATGGTGCCCACCTACGAGAACCTGGGCAAGAAGCCCCTCAAGCAGAGCGCCGTGCGCGTGGCAGCCGTGATACTGGTGCTCTACATCGCGTCGTTCATGGTGGGCATGTTCGTGGGCGTGGCCTGCGGGTACCGTGGCGACCAGGCGCTCTTCGAATCAATCTCGGCCACGTCCAACAACGGCCTCACCATGGGGCTGGCCTCTTCGACCGCGCCACTTGCGCTCAAGATCACCTACTTCGTGCAGATGTGGCTGGGCCGTCTGGAATTCCTGTCGGTGATGGCCACGATCGCCGCGCTCATCGCGTCGCTTAGGCCGGTGGGGAGGAGGTCGGCTGCGAGATGACGAAGGCTTGCGTGCATAGACTGTGCCGCCGCTTGAGAGCGGTGCTGGTGCTCGCGCCGGCTGCGCTGCTGACCGCGGCGGTCGCTTTGTCGGCCGGGGTCGCGTTGCCGACGGCCGCATATGCCGAGGAGGCCCCGGAGACCACTCAGAACGAGGCCGACACCCTGGCGGTGGGCAACGTGGGAGAGCTTCAGGCCATCGAGTCGCAGTACATCTTCGGCACCGACGGCCAGGATTCGATACGCGACCTCATCAACGTGGACGAGAACATGGACGGCAAAATGGTAATCGTTACCGGCGAGGTGGTGGGCGAGGCCATAGTCGCCGACTCCGAGCACCGCTGGATCTCCATCTCGCAGGACGGTTCGGCCATCGGAATCTACATGAGCGTGGCCGAAGCCGACAACATTCAGCATTACGGGCGCTACGGCGAGATAGGCGACATCATCACCGTGAGCGGCACCTTCCATGTGGACTGCCCCGAGCACGACGGCGACATCGACGTGCATGCGGCTTCGGTGGAGATGACCACCGACGGCTCCGCGGCAGTGCACGAGATCGATACGTTCAAGTTCTTCGTGGCCATCGCGATATTGGTGCTGGGCCTGAGCCTGGGCGTGCTGTACTGGCGTCTCACGGAGCGGTTGAGGTAGCGCATGGCGGGAGTTCCGAGTTTCGAATCGCTGCACGTGCCTGCCGAGGTCGAGTCCGACTTCGAGGCCGCGTGCACCGGCCTTGCCCCGGTTGAGGGCGAACGCGTGCTGGGGCGTGTGGTGCAGCTCGACCGGAGCCTTCCGCTAGTGTGCGTGGAAGGCGGCAGCTACAGGGCCGAGCACACGGCGAAGCTCGTGAAGGGCTCCGAGACGCTGGCCGCCATAGGCGACTGGGTCGTGGTCGACTTTCCCGAGGGGCACGAGAACGCGGTGATCTCGGCCGTGCTGCCACGCAGGAACATGCTTTCGCGCCCCGACAAGGGCCGCAAGGGTCGCCAGCAGGTGCTGGCCGCCAACATCGACACGGTGTTCGTGGTGCTGCCGGCTCCCGAGGCGCTGGCGAGCCTGAGCCATCTGGAGCGCCAGCTCACCATGGCGTATCAGAGCGGAGCCGACCCCGTGGTCGTGTTGAGCAAGGCCGACAAGCTGCCCGAGGGCCAGCTGCCCGAGGTTCTGGCGGCCGTGGCCAGAAGCGCATGCGACGTGCCGGTGATCGCCGAGTCGGCCGCTACGGGCGAGGGCGTCGAGCAGCTCGCATCGCATGTGGAGCGCGGGCACGTGGCCGCGCTCCTAGGTAAGTCGGGAGTGGGCAAGTCGAGCCTGTTGAACGCCATGCTGGGAGACGACCTCCAGCGCACGGGCGAGGTGCGCGAGAAGGACGGCAAGGGCCGCCACACCACGATATCGCGCAGGATGGTGGTGCTTCCGGGCGGAGGCCTTCTCATCGACTCGCCGGGCCTGCGCTCGTTTCTGCTCACGGGTTCGCGCACAGGCGTGGAGATGGCCTTCCCCGACATCCAGGAGCTGGCCGCGTGCTGCAAGTTCCGGGACTGCCGCCATTCGGGCGAGCCCGGCTGCGAGGTGGCCGCCGCGGTGCGGTCCGGCGAGCTGACCCAGCGCCGCGTGGATTCGTATCTCTCGATCCTGTCCGAGGTGGAGCACAAGGACCACCCTCACGCCCGAGTGTAGCCTTCATCGGCACTCGAAGCCGTTCGCCAAAATTCCTTCTTCGGCACTCGTCGAACGATGGGCTTGCTACCGCGTGGTTTGCTTGCGGCGAGGCAATTTCGTCAAAACTGACAAGGCACTTCGCACGATTTCTCGAAACTTTAAGCGGCTTAAGAAGATACCATATGTATTGCATCAAGCGAAGGCAAAACACAATATATTGTGTTTTGAAACATAGCGCAACTGCAGAGGTCTTCGCAAAGACGCAAGATATTGTAAATCCGGAATCAAAACGCCTCTTCACCCCTAGAGGCGTTGTGTTGACCCGACGGCAGAAGAAGGAGCCTAGCGATGAGGGATAGGGAAGTGCGCCCAACTTTCGGAACCACCTACGTGGTCGATAGCATCATCAAGAGGGACGGCAGAGCTGCTCCGTTCGACAAGACCAAGATCGTGGACGCGATCGAGAAGGCGTTCGTGGCATCCGGAAAGCTCAACAGCCGCAAGACTGCCGAGAGCCTGGCAGACCAGGTGGTAGTGAAGCTCTCGTGCGGAGCCATCGAGGGCACTCCCACGGTCGAGGGCGTTCAGGACCTCGTGGAAGAGGTGCTCATCGAGAACGGCTTCGTGTGGATCGCCAAGCGCTACATTCGCTACCGCGACGAGAGGAGCCGCATCCGCGAGTCCAACACCTCGCTCATGAAGACCCTCGACGAGATTACCTCGTCGACGGCCGTGGACTCCAACATCAAGCGCGAGAACGCCAACATCGACGCCGACACCGCCATGGGCACCATGCTCAAGTACGGCTCGGAGTCGGCCAAGAAGTACTACGAGATGAAGGTCATCGACCCCGAGTTCTCCAAGGCTCACAGGGAGGGCGATATCCACATCCACGATATGGATTTCTACACCCTCACCACCACGTGCACCCAGATCGACATCATCAAGCTGTTCCACGACGGCTTCTCCACCGGCCATGGCGTGCTGCGCGAGCCCAACTCGATCACGAGCTATTCGGCGCTGGCCTGCATCGCCATCCAGTCCAACCAGAACGACCAGCACGGCGGACAGTCCATCTGCAACTTCGACTACGGCATGGCCATCGGCGTGGCCAAGACGTTCAAGAGCAAGTACAAGAAGAACCTGGCTGCGGCGTTCGACCTGCTGTGCGGCATGGCCGACAGGGTCGACGACGTGAAGGCCGTGGTGGAGGAGACGTGCGAAGCCACCGGCAAGCAACCCTCGCTCAAGATGGACGCGGAGTACGTTGCCGCCGAGAAGAAGGCGCTGATCGTGGCCCTCGGCGTGAACGACATCACCGTGGAGAAGGCGCAGGAGTACGCCGCGCGCTCGGCGGAGACCGACACCGACAGGGCCACCTACCAGGCCATGGAGGCGTTCATCCACAACCTCAACACCATGCACTCGCGCGCCGGCGCGCAGACGCCGTTCTCGTCCATCAACTACGGCATGGACACCTCGCCCGAGGGCCGCATGGTCGTGCGCAACATCCTGCTGGCCACCGAGGCCGGCCTGGGCCATGGCGAGACCCCGATCTTCCCCATCCAGATCTTCCGCGTGAAGGATGGCGTGAGCTTCAATCCGGGCGACCCCAACTACGACCTGTTCAAGCTGGCGTGCCGCTGCTCGGCCAAGAGGCTGTTCCCCAACTTCTCGTTCCAGGACGCGCCCTACAACCTGCAGTACTACAAGGGCACGCCCGAGACCGAGATCTCGTACATGGGATGCCGCACCCGCGTGATGGCGAACGCCTACGACAGGGCCCGCGAGGTCACGCCCGGCAGGGGCAACCTCTCGTTCACCTCGATCAACCTCCCGCGTCTGGGCATCAGGAGCAAGGGCGACATCGAGCTGTTCTTCGAGTTGCTGGACAGCAAGCTCAACCTGGTGTGCAAGCAGCTGCTCGAGAGGTTCGAGATCCAGTGCCGCAAGAAGGTCTACAACGCGCCGTTCCTCATGGGGCAGGGCGTGTGGATCGACTCCGAGAAGCTGGACTGGGACGACGAGCAGCGCGAGGTACTCAAGCATGGCACGCTGTCGGTGGGCTTCATCGGCCTGGCCGAGACGCTGGTGGCCCTCATCGGCGAACATCACGGCCAGAGCGAGCGCGCGCAGAACCTCGGACTCGAGATCGTGGGCTACATGCGCGACTTCCTCGACAAGAAGACGCAGGAGATGCACCTCAACTTCACGCTGCTGGCCACTCCGGCCGAGGGGCTTTCGGGACGCTTCGTGCGCATGGATCGCGAGCGCTACGGCTCGATCGAGGGCGTGACCAACCGCGACTACTACACCAACAGCTTCCATGTGCCGGTGTACTACCCGATTTCGGCGTTCGACAAGCTGTCGATCGAGGCACCGTACCACGCGCTCACCAACGCGGGGCACATCAGCTACGTGGAGCTTGACGGCGACCCGCTGGACAACCTCGAGGCGTTCGAGGCCGTGATTCGCCACATGCACGACGTGGGCATCGGCTACGGCTCGATCAACCACCCCGTCGACCGCGACCCGGTGTGCGGCTACAACGGCATCATCGGAGACACGTGCCCGCAGTGCGGACGTTCCGAGAGCGAGGGCGGACCCAAGTTCGAGCGCATCCGCAGGATCACGGGCTACCTCGTGGGCACGCTCGACAGGTTCAACGACGGCAAGAGGGCCGAGGAGCACGACAGGGTCAAGCACAGCATCTAGAATGAGGGTGAGACGGTGCTGTAGCCATGCGGCTGCGGCGACGCACCGCGAAGCGGCGGTGCGGTGTGGATGAACGAGACGGCGAGTCTGCGGGAGAGCGGGTTTCTCTCGCAGACTCGCTGCATAGGCGCGGCAATGGCGCAGTGCCTGTGAACGCGGGCATGCAGGTGACGGCGGGGAAGGGCCATATCATGGAGCTGAGGATTTCCGGAACGGTGAACGACTCGATTGTGGACGGCCCGGGCTTCCGCTTCGCCATATTCACCCAGGGCTGCCCGCATGCGTGCCCCGGGTGCCACAACCCGCAGACGCACAGCATGAGCGGCGGCGAGCTGGTAGACACGCAGCAGCTCGCCGATGCCATGAAGGCCAACCCGCTGCTCAAGGGCGTTACGCTCACGGGCGGAGAGCCTTTCGTGCAGCCGCAGCCCCTCATCGAGATAGCCCGCTGGTGCCATGCCAACGGGCTGGACGTGTGGGCGTACTCGGGCTACACCTACGAGGCGCTGGAGTCGGGAGCCGCAGGCTCCGATGCGCGCGAGCTGCTCACCCACTGCGACGTGCTGGTCGACGGTCCCTTCGTGGAGTCGCTCAAGACGATGTCGACCAAATGGAGGGGCTCGTCCAATCAGAGGGTCATCGACGTGAAGAGTTCTCTTCAAACAGGAAAAGTGCAGGAAATCGCGTAAAACTTGGTAGAGTGTAGCTAGTTTCCGAGCGGCCTTCACGGCGTCGATGTTCATGCCGCCCACGCAGTTGTTGAG